>CAXBSB010000218.1:0-12935 GCA_963977965.1 uncultured Schlesneria sp. | reverse complement strand
GAGACACGAAACGATAAGTACCTCGCTCGCCCCGGTCAAGTGAGCCGGGTGGAAACATCGCAATTCGCCTGGCTCGCGAGCATTCTGGGATGTTGGTATCGGTTGTAACTTCTGGATTGGCATTGTCTTCGGGGAAGCCGGCGCGCGGTGTGTCCTGTCTCCTTCCCAGATTTCCCCAAATTGACTCCTGAGGAACATCACGTCGGAATTGGTTCCGACGATCTGTCGCAATCGCGTTTCGGCCCGAAGGGCCAACAGTTCATCCAGCCAGGGCTTTCGGCCCTGGAAAACGATGTAAATGCAGAACCTGAGGCCTGTAAGGCCGATCATTCGGTTTTCGAACTCATCGAAAGGAACGAACGGCCCTTCAGGCCTTGTGAAAACTTTGGTGGGGTCGATTCCAGGGCCGAAGGGCCCTGGCTGGGTGAACGGATGGCCCTTTGGGCCGGAAGCGCTGTTGGAGCCGGGTCAATTGACTGATTTCGGCTGACTTTTCGTCACAAATACTCCGAAGGAATTAAGCCATATAGCCCAGGGTTGCCGCGTTTCTGGCTACCCTGGAAATGCGTGCAGGAGTTGAAGAGCGGCTCGGCGGGAGCCTCGCCCTCCCGTTTTCCATGGTGCTGAGTGACTACGACCTGGCCAGGCCGATTGCCGTGGCGGTTGCATAGGTTTTCGTATGTGACAAGGTGATCAGGATTGTTCCGATCCCTTTGTTTTCACTGTAGGTGCGTGCTGTTCCGTGCATGACAACGTGGGGTTGTCCGCTGGGGAGCGTCAGGATTTCAATATCCGTCCAGCCGACTTCAGGAGTGAATCCGGTTCCCAGGGCTTTCATGACCGCTTCCTTCGCAGCCCAGCGGCCGGCAAAGTGCTGAGCCGCTTCGCGGCGAGGCTGGCAGTGAGCGATCTCTGCTGCAGTGAAGACTCGCTCCAGAAAATGATCGCCGTGGTCAGACATCATCTTCTGAATGCGTTCGACCTCCACAATGTCCGTGCCAATTCCGACAATCATGGAGTCCCCTCCTTCGACCGCATCGACCAGGCCATCGCCACTGCTGCTGCGGTTCCTGCCAGGACTTCCCCGCCCCAGAACAACTCTGGCCACGGACTGGGCCACGCCCCCACGCTCTGAATACGACTGATCAGAAACCGTTGCAAGCGATTTCCGAAAGTGGGTGGCTGATAGGCCACCGGCTTGAATTCGGGCATGGAATCGCCCGGTTGGATCCCGTTCTCATCCTGCATTCGTGCCGCCAGCATCGTTGCTATTGGGTTTGGGAAGTTAGGTGTGGAAGTCGGTTGCAGCGCGACCAGATGGCACACGCTCCCGATCAGTCCCCCTGCCGTGACAATTCCTACCCATACGACCTGCAACGTGCGCATTTTGAGATGGACTGTTGCCGCCAGACGTGACAGCAACCAGCCCAGGATCAAGCCGAACACGACAGAGAAAACTCCCAGCAATCGAATTCGGGCAGGGGCATGAGCCGCGGCAATCGCCATTCCCGCCGAGATCGCGATGGCACCGGGCCAGAACCAGATTGCCGATCCCGTATCGAGTTCTTCCCTCGCGGGTTCGGTCTTTGAGAGTTCAGTCTTTGCAACGGGATCGGAAGGAAGCTGAGTCGACATGTGAAAGTCCGGCATCAATCCTGAAATGTGAATCTGCAGACGTCTCTGTGGAGGCCAACATTGCTGAACTGATCGTCTCCTCGTGACGCCGGTTTTTCCCTGCAATAAAGCATTCGTCCAGAAACGACAACGATTCCCCCAAAAATCCTTCATCGAGAAGACCTCTCAGCCCGTGGCAAAAGAGGTCAGACCGGTCAGACCCTCTCCGGCCATGCGATTTCCAAGTCAAATAGAATGCTCTCCAAAGGGTTTGACCACTTTTGCAACGGGCTGCTATGCCAGAATTTCTTTGAGCACGTGGCCATGAACATCTGTCAGCCTGCGCTCGATGCCGTTGTGATAGAAACTCAATCGTTCGTGATCCAGTCCCAGCAGATGCAGGACTGTGGCATGCAGATCATAGATCGTTGTCACTTTGTCCACAGCCATGTGTCCGAAGTCGTCTGTCGATCCATAACTGTAGGCTCGCTTGACCCCGGCCCCGGCCATCCAGGCGGTAAAGCCTTTGGGATTGTGGTCACGTCCACTGGCCCCCTTCTGGAAGGTTGGCATGCGTCCAAACTCGGTCACCCAGACCACCAGGGTATCTTCGAGCATGCCGGTTCGCTTCAAATCACGTAGCAGTGCCGCCGCGGGCTGATCGAGGATCGGACCGTGGATGCTGTACTGCGTCTTCAGCGTCTTGTGACCATCCCAGTTCCCGACCCCTTCTCCCATCGCATAGGCACCGTTAAACAATTGCACAAACCGAACACCTCGCTGAAGCAGGCGCCGGGCAAGCAAACAATTTCGTCCGAAGCCGGCTTTCAATTTGTTGGAATCATGCAGGCCGTACATCGTCTGCGTTTCCAGGCTCTCCTCAGCCAGATTCGAAACTTCCGCCGCTCGCAACTGAAGTTTTGCGGCCAGTTCATAGCTGGCAATTCGAGCGGCCAGATCACTGTCGCCGGGAAATCGATTCTGATGCTGTTCGTTGAGTCGCTTCAGGAATGCACGCGTTGCTGAATCCGCCGATTCCGTGATCCCGGCAGGTCGCTGCAGATTCGCAATCGGCTTGTCCGCATTGAAGGGAGTCCCCTGGAAGACGGCAGGCAAAAAGGCACTGCTCCAGTTATTCGATGCCGCCTGAGGCACTCCGCGGGGATCTGGAATTGCCACGAAGGCAGGCAAGTCGGCGGCTTCACTTCCCAGTGCATAGCTGACCCAGGCTCCCATGCTGGGGAAGCCATCCAGCGTGTACCCGGTACTCATCTGGTTTTCGGCTGGACCATGCGTGTTGCTCTTGGCTGTCATGGAGTGAATGAAACAGATGTCATCTGCCAGTTCAGCCAGATTCGGCAGCAAGTCGGAAATCATCTTGCCGCATTCACCGCGCGGCTTGAATGGCCACTGCGGTGCAACGAGGTTTCCATTTTCGCCCTGAAACGTCACCAGCTTGTCGACACCGGGTAAAGGCTGTCCGTCGCGTTTGACGAGTTCAGGCTTGTAGTCGAACGTATCGACATGACTGACAGCCCCCGAACAGAAAATCATCAAGACGCGCGAAGCCTTCGGCGCGAACTGAGAGACTCGTGGTGCCAGCGGAGCTTCGGGGCGAATGACCGGTCGGACAGGTGACTTCGTGTCGTCTGCCAGCAGTTTTTCATCTGCCATCAAAGATGCTAATGCGACCCCACCCAGGCCGGCCGCAGCATCGCAGAGAAAATCACGGCGCGAGGCGATTTGCAGGCCCAGTTTCGAAAGTGGTGTCATTTTGAAAACTCCCCAGGGACTGTCCGCGGCCTGCGATCCAAACGCGTTATTGGTTGCATTCGTTGAAGATACTGGCGAACGCCCCCTGGTGCCAGTGGCGAACCAGTGGCGAACCAGTGGCCATGGCTTTTTTTAGCTGGTCAGAACGCAGGTGGAGTCATCGTTACCCAGATCGTTGTCTCTCGCTTGGGTCGCGATGTCGCAATCATCGGCGGTTTGTGGCGTGGGCTGTTTGTGGGACGTAACGTATCACGTGTTGCAATTGTTCTGGTCACACGTCCGTGTCGCTTTGCAAATGAGTTAGGCGCTGCAGTTAGATGCCCACGGGACGCCACACTGATGTTGAATGCGATCGAGTTCGCGCGTTTGCGTTGTGTGACAAAGGACCATCAGCCGGAACGCGCTAGCGTCCGGTTTCGATCGTCGATGCGCCACACCACGTGTTTGAATCCACTTCTTTCCTTTGCGTCTTCCCGTCTTTGCGTGAACTCCTCTTCGTTCACGTCATGAACGATTCATGCGTCACAAACATGTGCCACGCCCCTCCAGACGGAGTTTTGTATGAGGAAATCAAAGTTTCACGCAAAGGCGTAAAGACGCAAAGGGGAGAGGAATCCATTTGACTGCCATCCTTTTGTCTGGTTTTGATTGTCGCGATGCAGCGTAGCTGAAAGAGAACCGGACGCTAGCGCGTACCGGCTGATGGGTCTTATTGCAGCCAGCGGTTGGCACGTTGCCAGCGTTGAGTGCGTCGCCCGAGTAAACGGCATTTTCAAAGTAGGGTGTGGACAAGTGGCGCTTCGCCGCGCGGGCCCACCAGTATTCTCAATGAATCCTGATGGTGGGCCTGCGCTCGAAGCGAGCTGGCCTCACCCGCCGTTGAAAAAGTGATTGTCCGGAGTTTTGCGATGTTGTCACTTGACGGGCCATCCGTTTTCATGGATGAAGAAGCGGCACCACAAATACTTCTTGCCGCTGACGAGACGCCTCGACATCCCATTTGACGATCGCCCCTGGAGCAGTTCACGATGGCCGGTGAAGCAACAGATCTGGAATATCTTCCTCGCCTTCCTCAGGACAAATCGCCTGGCATCGGATGTATCGGCGCGGGCTTTATCATGGCGGATTGTCACCTGGTGGCATATCGGCAGGCAGGCTTTTCACCAGTCGCAATTGCTGCTCGTGATCCTGTTCGTGCTGCAGCCGTTGCCCAGCGGCACCAGATCCCCAAGACCTATGGAAACTATCGCGAGTTGCTTGAGGACCCTGCCGTTTCAGTTGTCGACATTGCCGTCCCACCTGATATCCAGTTGGAAGTGGTCCGAGAAGTCGTCAAGCATCGCGATCACATCCGCGCTGTGCTGGCTCAAAAGCCACTCGGCGTAAACTTCGCACAGGCATGTGAAGTCGTCAGGCTCTGTCGCGATGCCGGGATCATTCTGAGTGTCAATCAGAACATGCGGTATGATCAGTCTGTTCGAGCCTGCAAGTCGCTGCTCAATCGAGGTGATCTCGGAGAACCCGTTCTGGCTACGATTGACATGCGTGCCATCCCTCACTGGATGCCATGGCAGCAGCATCAGGGTTGGGTGACCTTGCGGATCATGAGCATTCATCACCTGGATACATTGCGGTACTGGTTTGGTGATCCAGTCCGAGTCTTTGCCAGTGTTCGTCCCGATCCGCGCACAAAATTCCCTCACGAGGACGGCATCTGTCTCTACATTCTTGAGTACGCCAATGGACTGCGAGCCATGAGTTGTGATGACGTCTGGGCAGGCCCCGCCAAAGAGGGGGCTGCTGCCGAGATCGGGATCAAGTATCGTATTGAAGGCACGACTGGAATGGCTCGCGGCACGATTGGCTGGCCAAGCTATCCAGAACGAACTCCGAGTACTCTCGATTACACAACGACCTCCGCCAACGTCTGGCATCAGCCTCGCTGGAATGAAGTCTGGTTTCCGGACGCGTTTGTCGGACCGATGGCCCAGTTACTCTGTGCGATGGAAGATCATTCTACACCGGAAATCAGCGGTGATGACAACTTGCGAACGATGGCACTGGTCGAAGCCTGTTACCAGTCGGCACGTGAACATCGCGCTGTCGAAATCGCAGAAGTATTGGAAAGTGGTCGCTCGTGAACGGTGACCTCTTTTCAATCATCTTCGCGATGATCTTTGTCCCATGTCTGTTCCTGGGTTGGCACAGTGTCTCAAACTGGCTGCGCATCAGCCGGATTCAACGGGCGTATCGCAGCCTGCCCGAAGGATTTCGACAGCAGATTCTGAACACCATTCATGACACGGGAAGCCGAGGCAGTCTCTGTTCGGTACTGGTTGTCGGTGAACTAACCGCATCAGAATCGCAGCAGATTCATTCCAAATACGGCGGTCTTCCGTATGCAGAAGCGGACGACGAATGGCCGCTGCTGAAGACCGGCCACCCCGAACAAGCCAGCTTTTTGATTCAAGTCAAACTGGATGAATCGTTTCCTCGCCCTTGGGCTGGAAGGCTTCTGGTCGTCTTTAATCGGCATGAGCGTGAACAAACCATTCGCAGCTATGCCAATCCGGCCATGGAACGCCGCGTTGAATTGAAAGGTGCGGCACCAGAACGCGAATGGCTGCTGCAACAGGTGCGAGTTCCCCGGCAACAAATCGAGGACCCAGACGCCGAAGAAGAACACTTCAACAGGCTGCTCGACTACGATCCGGTCGTACTGCTTCAGACCATTCCGACCTTAACCGCCGAACTCGCGCGATTTACGACCCGCCCGGCGGACCTGCTGTCGGCGATTCTGGTCCCGAATCATTGCAGTTACGGATTCGAAATCTCGGACATCGTGCAATTGGGCGGAAAGCCCGAATGGCTAATCGAAGAATCAGACGGATGCCTCTGCAAACAATGCGGGCGTACGATGCGATTCCTCTTTCAGTTCGGCGATCTGAATGGTGGATCGCTGCTGGGAAGTTCCGGGGTCTGCTATGTCTTCGGTTGCGACGAACATCCGGAACAACCCGCAGCCTTTGCCCAGTTTGTTCATCCTCCAGTTTCCGGATGATGACGATTCTTCCAGCGTCGGACAGTGACTTGTGAAATGACTCTGGAGGAATTTGCGGGGGGACTGGAATTCACTGTTGCCAGTGATCTCTCGTGATCGACGTAAGTAGCGTAGTGTGTCATTGCGCGATGCGGCATTGAAGCGGAAGGAGTCCGACCCGATGGCGAGTACTGGGTTTACCAGCAATGTCGGTCAGGATCAGTTCCTGCAGCTTCTTGTCGCTCAGATGAAGTCTCAGAACCCTCTGGAACCGACCACAAATCAGGAATTCCTGGGGCAGCTTGCCCAGTTTTCTACGCTGAGTGGTATTGAAAAGCTGAATGCCAACTTCAGCGACTTGTTGACGCTGCAACAGATTACCAACGGAGCCAGTTTGATCGGAAAGCATGTTTCCTACATGAATTCCAGCAATCAATCGGTAACAGGTGTCGTGAACAGTTTGACGATGTCCAACGGAGCCGTTCAGGTTCACGTCGGAGCTGATACGGTCGGGCTGGACAAGGTTCTGGGAGTTGCCGCCTGAGGTTTTGAAGAGAATTGATGCGAAGTCTGTAATTCTGAGTTCATGATGGACTCGTCAAATGGTGAACGAACACGGTTGTTCAGTTGCCATTTGAAGGAATGAAGAAGGTCATGATGGCAGGGATGCCCGCGATTAAACAACTTCATTGTTGTAGAGCGAGAAATCCCGCCCATGTTCAGTTCACTCTTTTCCAGCGCGTCCGCATTAAGTGCCAGCCAGACTCTGCTGGACGTCGTCGGTAACAACCTGGCCAACGCCAACACCGTCGGCTTCAAGTCGCAACATCTGCAGTTCGCCACGCAGTTCACTCAGACGTTGCAGGCTGCGAGTGCCCCGACTTCGACGAGCGGTGGAACGAACCCGATCCAGATTGGTAACGGTGTTCAGGTCGGCACGACTTCGACCAACATGGGCCAGGGGACATTTGAAAGTACGGGCAACCCGTATGATCTCGGGATTCAGGGAGCGGGCTTCTTTGTACTGAACAATGGTACCGGCCCGATGTATTCCCGTGCCGGGGCTTTCGGCCTCGATTCCCAGGGAGATCTGGTTGACCCAACAACGGGTTATCGAGTCCAGCGAACAGGAACCGTTGGCGAGGGGACTCCATCATCCCCCGCGTTCCAGGTCCCGGGAATCAGTGATATTCGGATTCCGCTGGGAATGACCATTCCCGGTGCTGCGACGCAAAACATCAGTTTCAGCGGAAACTTGAACTCCAGCGCCACACCTCCGATTGCCGCAGTCCTCAGTTCCGGACAGCCACTGACATTTGGTGGTGGTGCCGCGACAAGTTCCACACTGCTGAACAGCCTCGATCAGACCACAACTCCCTATGCGGCTGGTGATACGATTCAGATCACCGGATCTCGCGTTGACGGTACCGCAGTCAATGCTTCGTACGCGATTACAGGAACAGCTTCTGACACCGTCGGTGCGTTGCTCAATACAATCAACGCTCAATTCCTCGCCGCGACACCCGGAAGCGGAGCAACGGCAACACTGGACTCCAGCGGTCACATCCTGCTGACTGCCAATCAGGGTGGGCTCGCAAATTTGACTCTTTCGCTGGTGAACAGCACGACAGTCGCCAATGCGGGGACTCAGTTCACGAATTTCTCAACGACGGTCCCGGGAAAAGCGGGAGGATCAACGACCACAGCCATTCAGGTTTTTGATAACCAATTTGCTCCGCACACGATCACCTTTACGTTCCAGAAGACGGGTGCCAACGTCTGGAGTGTTTCCGCGACGGTTGATCCCAAAGAAGGGAAAATCTCAGGTTTCGGACTGGATAACATCGTCGCTGGTCTGACCTTCAATGAAAACGGATCATTCCAGGGGGTTGCAGGGACAAGTACTGCCGAACTGCTGGCCTCACGCGATCCATTCACCGTGGCAGGAAGTCCTGCGGCGTTGTCGACGCCGCTGGATTCTGTCGATCAACATACGGGTGGCGCTTATGCCGCTGGCGATTCGATCCAGATTACCGGAAACGATTCGAACGGCGATCCTGTCGGTCCAATCACATTCATGACCGCAGGCATGACGATCGGTGACCTGATCACCACTATCAATGCGAATTACAAAGGCGCGACTGCGTCATTGGATGCTGCCGGCAATGTTCAGATCAAGTCGAACTCCACTGGACAAAGTGATCTGTCATTAAAGTTGCAGGATACCCCGACCAATACAGGTGGGCACACAACTTTCAGCACGTTCTCGGAAGCGGTACGAGGAACCAGTGGAAACGATGACATTGTCTTCCAGGTCAATAACCTCGCTGGATTCGGATCGTCGCAAAAGATCAAGCTGTCATTCGGAACACCGAACGCCTTCAACGGCCTGACTCAACTCGGTGGCGGAAACTCTGCCGCAGCTATTTCCCAGGACGGGTTCGCTCAGGGAACCCTGCAGAGTGCCAGCGTGGGACAGGACGGGACAATCACAGGCCAGTTCACGAACGGCCTGACCGAGTCACTGGCACAGGTCGCTCTGGCAACGTTCACCAACCCCGAAGGCTTGAAGCGTTCGACGAACAACTATTTCCAGACGACCTCCAACTCGGGAACGGCCCTGGTGTCGGCCCCACTATCCGGCAGTGCCGGTTCGATCCAGAATGGATCATTGGAAAGCTCAAACGTCGACATCGGATCCGAATTCACGCAACTGGTCTCCGCACAACGCGGTTACCAGGTGAACGCCCAGGCCTTCAGTGCTGCAAACCAGATGCTTCAAGAAACCGCCAATCTGCTGCGGTGATAGGTAAAGCTGGACCACGTCAGCGGCAGGTCGTCAAATCGTCTTAACCGATAGAGTCACTTTAACCGATACAGTTGATGGGGAGATTGTCTCCCGATTTTCTGTCGTTGGTTTCTGGAATGAATCCACATTCCAAAGTCTCTTGGGTTATCGATTTACGATGAACGCCTTTTTCCAGCAGATCCAGCAGTTGTGGGCTCGCCAGGGATTTCTTGGCAAGATGGTCCTCGGCGGAGCCACCGTCGCGCTGCTTGTCGCTGTGGTTGGCGTTGGATTCTGGGCAAACTACACCAGCTACGCAGTTCTTTTTTCTGGTCTGCCGACCGAAGAAGCGGCCGCGATTACTCAGAAGCTGGACGCTGATCGCACGGTCTACAAACTCTCTTCCGACGGAACAACGATTCTGGTTCCTGCGGATCGAGTCCAGAAAACACGCATGGGCCTGGCGGTCGCTGGCTTGCTGCAGGGGACTGAAAAAGGGTTCGAGATCTTCGACACGATGAACTTTGGAGCGACTCCATTCGTCCAGAACATGAATTATGTTCGAGCGATACAGGGAGAACTCGCCAAGACGATCATGACACTCGACGTCGTCTCCCACGCACGAGTTCATCTTGTTCAGCCCGAATCAAGTCCATTCATTCGTGATGAAAAGCCAACCACGGCCAGCGTTGTGATCAAGACTCGCCCCGGCGTTCAATTGAGCCGCGCGATCACTCAAGGGATCGTGGCATTGGTGGCTGGCAGCGTAAAAGGTCTGTCGACCGAGAACGTGACGGTCCTCGATACCGAAGGACGCGTCCTGTCAGAAAAAAAGAGATCCGCGCAGGGAATGGTTTCCACCGAGCAATTGTCGCATCAGGTCGAAGTCGAAACGCGATTGTCCGAGAAAGCTCAAGAAATCCTGACTCGATTACTGGGACCGGGCCGTGCCGTGGTTCGCGTCACGGCGGATATGAGCTTCAAGCACCTGAAGGAAACCAGCGAGAAATTCGATCCTGAAGGCAAGGTGGTCGCTCGAGAATCGATCGTTACGTCCAAAGCAACGAGTGCAACAGGTCCCAAAGGTCCGGCCGGTACGGCGAGTAATCTGCCACCAGGAGGCGCTGCAGCGGCAGGTGCCGCCAGTGGCCCGAATTCCAGCGAAGAAGTCCTGGAAAGTGACTACTTGAATTCGGTCATCAACCGAACTCTCGAAGAACAACAGGAAACCATCAATCGACTGACGGTAGCCGTGATGTTGATTCCTCCCGTTCCCGTGGATGAAACGCCGCTGGAAGAGTCACTCGGAGTTTCTGTCGTGGAAGTGGAGAAACTGGTCAGGCAAGCCGTGGGCTATAAAGACGGCCGGGATCAGATCCAGGTCAGTATCGGCAAAGCCCCGAATGGCCCAGCCGAAGCTGCGATTGAGCAACAGATCGTGACGGCCCAGAACTGGGAGAACTATGGCAACGTTGCCAAGGCGTCATCACTGGGCATTGCAGGTCTTTCACTGCTGGCAATTGGCCTGCTATCACTGCGAGGCAAGCGAGCCCCCAGCCCGACCACTCCTGCCCCCGCATTCGCCACGGGCGGAACCGCGTCGAACAATGATCTGAACGACCTGAATGCCATCGCCGGAACGATCAAGGCCTGGCTGGAAGAACCCGCGTCGATCCGACTGGATCGCAGCCGATCACAGGCAACTCGGTAACGATTACCACATCATTCCGGTACTCGAGTGTGGGTCACCAGCAAATGTTTGTGATCAGACTTTGAATGATCGATCAAGTGGCGGAATCAATTCGGGATCAATGACGATCTCAATCGCGCGTGCCTTACCCGGTTCACGGCGGATGAACCCTCGCTCTTCGAGTCGGATGAGCATCGAGTTCACCGAGGGGGGTGTCAGATTGAAAAAACGCTGGGCGCCTGTCCAGCTTTGTTCCACATCATGTAATCGCGAATGAAGGCCAGGAATTGTCCCTGTTTTCGCGTCGGTCCATTTCGGCTGCCATTCGGTAATGGAACGGTCGGCTTTTCTGGACGGTTGACCCGTGCAAGGCACTCACATGCATCCGCAATCAAGTCGGCCGTCGACCAATAAACAGCCTGTGCTTCCATTGGCGTTTCATTGAGGATGAAGTCATCGGCGAGGATCTCGCGAATTTCATTCTCTGCTCTGTCGAGTAATGATTTTACGTTCGCACACGCTTGACGAAGCTGTTGGACTTCTTCGGAAAGATTAGATGGCATGGGATGAGTCTACATTTCTCGGGAACAAGTGGGTGCGTGCGAGCCCATTGTATCGAGTGATACGAGATCACGAAGCGCTTAGCGGCAATCGATGTGTGCCATTCTTTGGCAATAAGAATCCATCTCAGGAGTCCGACATTACGTCGATTGCTATATCCCGGTCGATTCGCAGCTACGACAACGAGAATGTAAGATTCCCATGCACGGATCACGTCATTCAACCGTAAGGGAAGGAAATGTTCCTCGGCTCATCGATCGTAAAAGGACGCAACAAATGGCTGTTGCCTTACACACTTCTGGTACTCGCATGCTTTGCTTTTGTGAACCGAGCAGTCGCGCAATTCGAATTCGTGCAAATCACGGATCCGCACCTCTTCGATTCGCGGGACTTGGAGCACGAAGAAAATCTGAAAACGTTCGCCGCAAGCATCGAAAAAACCAATTCTCTGATTGCGGAGGGAGCTGACTTCCCTTTTGCGATCGTCACAGGGGATTGGGGGGTCGAAGCCCTTGCCCGAAATCCGCGTGAAGCCGATGAAAAACTTCGCGGTGCCGCAAATGAAACTGCGGAGATGCTTGGAAAGTCGAGGATCAAGGAGTGGCTGCTGCTTCCAGGCAACAATGACCTGATCAACGAAAACCCACTGTCACTCGGCGAATATCGTAAATTCGTCCAATTGATCCAACGGGCATTGCGCCGGCGATCATCCAAAGTGAATATGACGGACCTCACTCCTTATCGCCACATACCGGATTCTGGAATCTACCTCCATAACGGTTTCGCATTCCTGGGATTTAACAACGCGTCGTTCAAGGCCAACGGCCGCAAAAAGGACATGGAACAATGGACCCGGGACCAGATCGGCGAAGTTGGACTTGTCGAAGATCGACTGCTCAAGGCTTTGAGTGCAAACGCAAAACCGTTATCCGGAGCGTTCATTTTCTACCACATTCCCGAAGTTGACGATCCATTTCGATTGCAACAATGGCGGGAGAATGAAAACGGACCGGTAAAAAATGGATTGAAGACAAGGGATTGAAAGCCGGAGATCGGTTTGCGATGTCGGGTTGGACGGTCTCTGACGAACTGCGTGATTACTGGGATCGAATTGTTGAGAATGACTCGGTCAAGGGACTGTTTACGGGCCATCTGCACGACGGCCGACGTCCCACCTACGCGGACCTGAATTGGATCGAGAAATCCAGGTACACTTCCGTCGATCGAGGCAAACTTTTCATTTGTCCACCGATCAGCGTCAAGAGGCAGAAAACTGCTTGCGGATTTCAAGTCGTTTCGATCGGTGTTCACGGGGAGGTCAGTCGTCGAATCGCCTGGTACGACGGGACCTCATTCGCCATCGATCCTGGCCCTCATCAACCCAAAGGCTGGGCTGGAACCGTATTCATCCTGCTGACGACTTTGGTAATTCTCGTCTTGATCTTGAAGTTTCGAGGATAGAATCACTC
>CAXBSB010000217.1:0-12962 GCA_963977965.1 uncultured Schlesneria sp. | reverse complement strand
AGGGGGTGTGGGATCAGGACTCGGATTCGCAGACAGCGATGCCGATTCGGAATCATCTTCCGTCGATGTTTCATCGGTCGTGATTGCCTCGTCCGGGGAATCATCGAGCTGGATGTTGGTTGTCAGAAAATTCTTGACCGGCCCGATCAGCATGTCTGGCGCCGCCGTCATTTCCTGCATATCGCGTAGCAGCGACTGGTTGTTCATCGGGAACAACCCCAGAACTGCAGCGGGAACAATCTCAGCACGGGCACCCTCATCATCGGCCCGGGGGGCACCTCGCAGTTCTTTGAGCGAATCCTGCGAGAATTCCATAGATGGAATGTGAAGGATTTTTGCAATCCTCGCGACGAGGTCATTCAGTTCAAGCCAGGGGTCGTGCAATGAGGCCGCGGATGATCGATCTTCGGATTCGGACACTGGATCAGTGGCATCAGATGGCGTTCCTAATGTGGAACTTGAGTCTGGCAGGATCGTCTGACCTGTCTGTCGTTCGAGCCACGCGAAAAGAGCTTCGTTCGGTACAAGGAAGTCTGCTCCGTCATTGAGACCCGAGATTTCAACAGCCGATTGCGGGCCGGATCGCATTTCCAGCGATACAGGAATGAAGGCGATCGGAGCCAGCAGGCGCTTTGTTGCTCCGGGAGACGACTTCAATGCTCCTGAAACTCCAGGCGGAAGACTCAGCAACGGGAAGCCCACGTGCAGCACATGGACCCCGGTATCCTGTTCGTAATTGCGGGCATCTTCGGCGAGAGTTCGAAGTTTTGTCAGAAGTGCCTGTTGTTGAGTCCAACTGCTGCGATGCTGCCGAGCTTCGGGCGTCAACGCTTCGCCCACCGTTTCTGACGAGTCATCGGGCGTAGTGGTGTCGGCAGTGGCTTCGCTCGGCGCTTTCTTTCCTTTCGGCTTAACAGATTTGGGTGGCGGAGCGACTCGCGGAAGTAGTTGCGTTGATTGGTCAGAAATAAGCTGACGTAACGCGTCTGCCGGTTGTCGATCCTGCAGATTGGCAAACTGAGACCAGTCGACTCGCTGGCGGCTGGAATGCGGTCGACAGTTCAGATTCGGTCCATTCGCCAGTCCAGCGAACAGTCGGTCCAGCATCTTGGAAAGGATTGTATTCTGCGACATGACGTCGATGGTATTACCAGTTTGAATGGATGACGAAGGGAAACGAGGTTGAACTGCTGGAGCTCAGAAAGCCTGAGATTTCATTTGGGTTGCGAGCCTTTTTTCTTACCAGCCGCCTTGGCTGTGAGAGGTTTCAATTGTGTCAGCCCGGCAGGACCACACAATTCCGGCCGACCACCACAACAGTCTTCCAGCAGGAACCCGACGAGAGATCCCATTCCGGCGGCATTCAGGGAATAGAAAATGGATCGCCCTTCTCTGCGGTCATGAATCAAACCTGCACCAACGAGTTCTTTCAGATGAAATGACAGCGTTGCAGCGGGCAAGTCGAGTTGCTCTGCGATCAACCCCGCAGGCATGCCCGACCCTCCACACTTTGTCAGCAGCCGAAAGACTCGCAAGCGAGATTCGTGGGCAAGGGCTGCGAGCGCCCGGATGGCTTGAGGTTCCTGCATATTTCCATTATTCTCGAAATGTCGAATCGTTTCGGTTCGTTTCCAAAACAACCCTTCCTGGAAAGAATCAATCTGGCTGGAAACGAGCTTCTCAAAGTTGTCGCTGAAGATCAATTTCAACAAACGTTGCCTTGTCAGTGTAGTGTGTGACGTGCCAGACGGGAATTTCCGTCTGCACCGGATTTCGAATCGATTCGGAACGATGTGCCGCGTAAACGTAAATGATGCTGAAGGAATATGTGGTGGCTGCTGAACTATTTTCCTCAATTCGTCGCTATGTGGATGATCGAATTGCGGAATTCCATCTGATTCCACAGGAGCGTCAGCAGGAATTGCGAGAGATGACTCGCTACGTCGCTTCATGTCGGCAAGCGGCACAACCAGCGCGATTGACGTTCATTTGCACTCACAATTCACGACGAAGTCATCTTTCCCAGATCTGGGCAGCGGTGGCTGCCAGCTTCTACGGAATCACGGGAGTAGAGACATTTTCAGGGGGGACGGAAGCGACGGCGTTTGCCAAGCCAGCTCTGGCTGCACTGCGTCGAGCTGGCTTTGTGATCAATTCCCCGGAAGCGAAGAATCCGCATCACGTGCTTCAGTATCAGGTGATGGGACGGCCACTTATCTGCTTTTCCAAAGTCTACAACGAGCCGCCGAATCCTGAATCTGGATACTGTGCGGTGGTGACCTGCCATCACGCGGATGTGAATTGTCCTGTCGTCTTCGGTGCGGCGAGTCGCATCAAAGTTCAGTACGAAGACCCCAAGATTTCTGATGGGACCCCGGCAGAAGCCGCGACGTACGATGAACGGTGCCGCCAGATTGCACGTGAAATGCTGTTCGCTTTTTCGCACGTGGAAAGGTAATGGATGACTGCACCGTGTCGACGACAGCTCTCGTTTCTTGATCGCTTTCTGACCGTCTGGATTTTTGCAGCCATGCTTTCAGGAGTGGCCATCGGAGCTTTGTTTCCTGGCGTGGAAATCGTGATCAATTCTCTCAATTGGGGCACGACTAATGTCCCGATTGCGCTGGGATTGATCCTGATGATGTACCCTCCTCTTGCCAAAGTTCGCTATGAAGAACTGGGGCGAGTGTTTCGAAACTGGAAGGTGCTGGCTCTGTCTCTCGTGCAGAACTGGCTGATCGGCCCCGTCCTGATGTTTGGGCTCGCGATTGTTTTTCTGAAGGATTCGCCTGGCTACATGACTGGACTGATTATGATCGGACTGGCACGCTGTATTGCCATGGTGATCGTCTGGAATGAACTTGCAGAAGGTGATCGCGAGTATGCTGCTGGACTGGTGGCATTCAACAGCCTGTTTCAAGTCCTGTTCTACAGTCTGTATGCCTGGATTTTCATTACGCTTTTGCCACCAGTTTTTGGACTCGCTGGAAGTCTGGTGCCGATCACGATTCGTGAAATTGCGATCAGTGTGCTCATCTACCTCGGAATCCCGTTTCTTGCCGGGATTTTCAGCCGAATGATCCTGATTAAGACAGCAGGGCGAGACTGGTACGAGACCACTTTCATTCCGCGAATCAGCCCAATAACACTTGTCGCGCTGCTGTTCACAATCGTGGTGATGTTCGGGCTGAAAGGAAATCTGATTGTGCAGATTCCGCTGGACGTCCTGCGAATTGCCGTCCCGCTGTTGATCTACTTCGTGGTGATGTTCCTGGTCAGTTTCTGGATGGGCTGGCTCGTCGGTGCTGACTACTCAAAAACGGCGACAATTGCATTTACGGCATCGAGCAACAACTTTGAGCTGGCGATTGCAGTGGCCGTCGCAGTTTACGGTATCAATTCCCCGGCGGCCTTTGCCGCAGTGATCGGGCCGCTTGTCGAAGTCCCCGTCCTGATCGGACTCGTCAACGTCTCGCTACGGTTGCAAAAGTCCCTTTTTTCCCAATCGGCCCCCTCTGATTCATCGTCAGTTTCCGTTTGACGACATTTGGTCTGCTCGGAGGCTCTGCAAGTCATCGATCCGAAGAATGCGGGAGACTACACGCTGGCGGTCGAGATTTGTTAAACTGTTCGCAGGTATTTGGCCAACTTTTGTGCCGTGAACAAGGAGTCTGCGACGATGATTCGTGCCGTTGGTCTGTGTTTGATGATGAGTGGGATGTTCGTGTCGATTGGCTTTTCTCAGGAGAAGCCTGCACCAACGGACGCTGAAAAGGCGGCCATGGCCGAGGTTCGCAAGGCTGGCGGACAAGTAATGGAACTGGCACAGAATGACGCGCGGCTTGATGTTGCCTTTCACCTGGCAGACGGAAAGATCGAAGACGCCCAACTCGCTTCGCTCAAGAACCTGCCAAAGCTGGCTCAGTTGAATGTCCGTGGAAAAGACATCACGGATGCAGGGTTGGTCCACATCAAGGATTCTAAAGGACTGGTTCGACTGCACCTTGAACGGACTAAGGTCACCGATGCAGGCTTGGAACACTTGAAGGGGCTGGAAAATCTGGAATACCTGAATCTGTACGGAACGGCAGTGACAGATGCCGGACTGAAGCATCTGGAAGGTCTGAAGAAGCTCAAACGACTTTACCTCTGGGAAACAAAAGTTACCGATGCTGGCGTCGCGGCAATTAAGGGAGCCGTTCCTGGATTGCAGGTGATTCGCGGTGTTGAACCTGCGAAACCAGCTGAAGCGAAACCTGAAGAAAAGAAGCCTGAGGAAAAGAAGTAATTATTGAGTCCAGGAGGGCGATCGATGGTTATCGCAGTCGGTCGATTGATGGCTCTGACTGTTGCTGCGGTGATCGTGGCTACCATCAGTACGATCTTCTGGCCGGTGGATCCTCCTGAACACAAGCTGGTTTCCAAGGGGGCAAAGCTTTGCTACGCCCTCAACGAAACCCTGCTGGTTGGCGCTAAGCTCGAAGGGGACGATTATGGCGATGATGAAGTGATCATCGCCGCATCAATCCCTTCGATGCAGCGTCTGTCGCTCGCGGGGTCGTTAGTGACTGTACGAGGAATCCGGGCTCTGCAGTCGTTGTCGAAGTTAACATCGCTGGATCTCAGTGATACAGACCTTGGAGACGATGCGGTTTCTGAATTAAGCGCACTTTCAAGCGTACGCGAACTGGAACTCAACCGTTGCCGTTGGCTGAAAGATGCGGATCTTTCTTACCTCTCAAAGATGAAATCGCTCGAACTCCTGAGCCTCAACGAAACGTCGATTTCGGTCGGTGGCTTGGCTCAGTTGCAAGAATTTCCTGCACTCAAACTCGTTCGGCTTGAGCGATGTCAGCAGATCGACGATTCGGCAATTGATGCAATTGTCAGCCTTTGCGGTGGGCGGAACATCAGCATCGATATTTCGGGAACCGAGCTGACTCACAAGGGATTCATCAAACTGAATACACTCGTCCCGCACGGAAAGGTTCAACTCCATCCAGATACACTGGTGGAATTCCGTGAAATCGCTCAACGAGGTCAATGTTTTCTGGGGTTTGACGGCAAGCTGATTGCATTTCGCTGCAGGCGAGATCTGGATGGTTTGACAATCCCGCTCATCTCAGGTGACCTCGAACTGATTGCCAGGAATTCCGAGATTCGCGAGTTGTATCTGGAGCATTCGGGGGTTACTGATGCAATGTTATTTGAGCTTTCTCCATTGCAAAAACTGGAAACGCTGCGACTCTCGGGGGCACCCGTTACGGACGATGGTCTTAGAGTTCTCTCAGGCTTCCCAAACCTGAAATCATTGTGGTTGATGGATACCAATATCCAGGGGCCAGGGCTGTCGAATCTCAGTCACGTCAGTCGATTGATGAACTTGAAGATTGAGACTCGCCAGGGAGACGAAGTTCTTCAGTACTTGACTCCGCTGAAGGATTTGAGTTCTCTTTCAATCAGCGCTCCATTAACTGACCGCGGATTTGAATTCCTGGCAACTCTTCCCAAACTGGAATCACTGGGACTGGTTGACATGGAATATTCGCGATCAGGCATCGCCATGCTGTCAGCGAGTTCCAGTTTGAAGAGACTGCAATTCGATGGAGGTTCGATTGGTGACGGCGACATCGACTTTCTGGCGAAGCTGACCAGCATCACTGAGGTGACGCTGGTACAGACACGTGTCAGTCAGGCCGGACGGAACCGACTGATACAACTGCGCCCCGATATCCTTCTGGTCTTGCCGAGAGATGCAATGATGACTCGGTCAGTTGTGGGGCGATGATGATTTCTGTCACGATTGAACGACGCAACGAGGTGTCGACAAGGGTTGAACGATGGAAGGCTTGCCAGTAATTCCAACATCCTGTGACGGATGCGGGGTTTGCTGCATCGGCATCGGATCGCCTGTCGTCCTCTACGCGTCACGCCCACATTATGCGATACCACATCCGTTTCGCCCGATCGACATACCGGCGGAATTGATCGACGAAATCAATATGCATTTCTCCGGGCTGATCCGTGGACAGGAACCGCAGGATAAATGCCTTTGGTTCGATACACAGACTCGCCTGTGCAAACACCACGAATATCGGCCACAGGTTTGCCGTGACTACGAGATCGGCGGTCGAGAATGCCTGCGAGAAAGACGCAAAGCGGTGATGGCTGGTGACCAGTACCCTCTGCGAAACCGAGGCGAGGAGACTTCAGGTCAATGTCCGGAATCAGGCCACGGTGAATTTTCGTCCCAATTGTGTGATGGTTCGGAACCACGTTTGTCATAGTATCCCGTAGCATCAAATCACTCAGGTTCACCGTTGATGAATGTCTTGGCATAACCCTCCGCGGACTTCGGACTGGAATCAGCGATCGCGGACATTGTTGGAGCAACATGGCTGCGTTCGTGTCTTCCCCACCAGGCGTCGGCATCTTCCAAAGACCAACTGTTTGCTGCGGGACAGCGTGACAGCAACAGGATCAGATCCCGGGTCGTCTGCGGACGCTTGGCTCGCGATTTCTCAAGGCAAGCCATCAGTGCACTTTCTAGTTCCGAGGAGACTGGTTTCCCAAGTCGCGTTGAAGGCGATTCGGGAAGTCGTGTTACGTGCATCTGGCAGAGTTCAACAATGTTAGCTGCATTGAAAACCGGTTGGCCTGTCAGCAGAAAATACCCGACCGCTCCCACGGCATAGATGTCACTTCGAGCATCCACCGTTTGGGGGGCTTGAATTGCTTCTGGCGACATATACAGGGGAGTTCCCGTCAGTCCATTGGCCGCCGTCATGCCAGATTGCTTCTCGTCGTCGACGGCCTTAACCAATCCAAAGTCGAGGACCTTCACGACATCGGGCTCACTACCGCGACGATTAAACATGATGTTGGCAGGCTTGATGTCACGATGCACGAGGCCCAGCGAATGAGCTTCGTACAGTGAGCCACAAATCTGTCGCATGATATGGATCACGCGATCTTCCGGCTGCGGCCCGTATCGTTCGACCAAGGTCTGCAGATCAATGCCATCCAGGTATTCCATCGCGTAGTAGAAGACCCCTTCCGCCGTTCGACCATAGTCGTAGATCGCAACCGTGTTGGGGTGATTCAACTGACATGTGATCTGCACTTCACGCTCAAACCGCTTGATTGAGCTATCGTTGACCTTGTCGACATTCAGCAGCTTGATCGCTGTGGGACGGCGCAATACCGCGTGAACGCCCTTGTAGACGACACCCATCGCACCGGTACCGAGTTTCTTTTCCAGTGTGTATTGGCCAAGCTTCTGTGACTCGATCGCCGACTTTTGAGCCTGTCGCTGCAGGCGAGCCACAATCAAAGTGAAAACGAAGATGGCAACTGAACAAACGCCCAGCAGCAGATACAGTCCCCAGAATGTCCACTGCAAGATCGAGAGCGGACGGAAAGCTTCGTCAGCATCAATTTCGGTGGCGACTCCCATCCCGTACTTCGGCAACCATTTCCAGGCACCAATCACTGGGACACCTCGATAATCTCGATAGCCATTAACATCGACGCCTGATGAGCCTGCAATAGCCGCTGCCGCCATCTTGGTCATCGGCAATTCACCACGGCGCACTGCCGGACGATAGCCTTTCACCAGGTTGCCCCCGGGATCCTTCACCTGAAGGTTGAGCAATGATTGCGAGTACTCGCTGTCAGGCAGCAAGCCCAACAACACCAGCGAATCATCGAATCGGCTGTTGGAAACCATCCAGCCAGATTTGTCGAAGGCGTATGTTTCACCACTGGCTCCAATCCGTCCCAATTGAAGAATTCGAGTGAATTCAAGGTCAGGCCGCATCCGAAACGCAAGCACGCCGATCACCTGAAAACGAGCGTCACGAATGGGGGCCGACACGAACATCGTGGGAACACCAGTTCTCATCCGGCCATGCTGATCCTTCATAATCGTCAAACTGGCAAATGGAGGGCAGATTGCCGTATGACCTTCCAGCGCGGGAGTAACGAACGATTCGTACGCTTCGAGTTCCTTTAGGCCAATCAGATCTTCCTGAGTCGCCGCAATGATTCGCTTGGATTTGTCGAAGACGATGTACCCCAGGTAGTGGTGAGATGACACAGCCGGTTCCAGTTCGGTCTTCAGCTTCCGTAGAGATTCTGCTGTTGCCGGAACCTTTAGTGCCCCTGCCCCCGCGTTGGCTTCAGTTTGGTCAAGTTCGGCCAGCAATTGATAAATTGCTTCGCGAACCTGAAAGTCATTCGCTGAAGCTTCCGCATTTGCCGCCTGAACAGAAAACCACGTTTCGAGCATTTCCGTTTCAACGTTGACGAGAGTCTGCAGTTGAGATTGCAGATTCGCTTTCATCGTTGCCTCGATTGCGCTACGGACTCCATAGGCAAGAGTTGCCAGGACAAGAATTGCCAGGATCGGGAAGATCCATGTCTGGCGTTTCAGGATGACGCCCGTCCGCGCTGCGGTACGGACAATACTCGATTGGGCCCACGTCATATGAATCCCTTCCGGGTGGGCGCTTTTTCGCGACAGCCTGCGGAAAAGATTCAATGGGTTCATGGCAGATTACTTTCGCAGCCGCTTGGGAAACAAGTTGGGGAATTGATCATTAGATTTCGTTCTCTGGAGGCCTCAAAAGAGACCCTGTCAGAGAAATCAGTGAAACGTAGTTCCAGTCTGAAGGGATAGCGGGCAGCAACACAACACAGGACTCAAAATTACCAGATCTCTCTTAGTGCCAAATGTCGGACTTTTCCGTAAATTCCGAAGATTCCGGCTGACGCTTCCGCAATCTGGCGGACTTCGTTACGTTTCCATTCCGTCTGCCACGCCGGGAACGAGTTCCAGAATCAAATCTGGATCGATCTCGATCGACAGCAACTCGGCGACGGAAACTGCTGAAAAGAATCGCGAACAGGACTTCACTTCGGAACAGGAAACATGACGGATATTCCTCAGTCTGAACCCAAACGTTCGCCTATGCCACTGCACACCCGAATTCTGATCGGCCTGCTGATCGGGGTTGCCCTTGGCCTGCTGGCCAACTGGAGTGGTGCCTGCGAAAAAGGCTTGCACACGGATTCCAACGGGAATGGAATTCTGGACGGATATACGGAACACTTGTTTTCGGATTCGGACAAGAATGGGATTGCCGGCTGGCTGGACATAGCGATCTATTGGGCACGCCCGGTCGGGGATCTGTTCCTGCGAATGATGTTCATGGTCGTTGTGCCAATGGTCTTTTCAGCACTGACACTGGCCGTTGTCGAAATTGGCGACCTCAGCAAACTCGGCTGGATGGGCCTGAAGACGCTCGCGTTTACTGCGATCCTATCGAGTGCTGCGGTTCTGATCGGAGTGGGTCTGGTGAACGGTTTTAAGCCGGGACAGACTCTGAATCCCGAACAACGTCAGGCGCTTCTCGATGAATACTCGAAAGACGCTGCCAAAAGTATGGATAAGGCAAAACAAGCCAAGCCAATCCGCGAAGTGCTCGTGAACCTCTTGCCCGAGAATCCGTTGCAGGAAATGGTTGGTGCGGTTGACGGCAGTTCCAAAGGCAACGGCATGCTTGCCGTGATGGTTTTCTCACTGATCTGCGGGATTGCGATTACAACACGGCCAGAAGAAACAAAAACGTTTGTGAGCTGGCTGGAGGGCCTGCTGGCAATCTCGATGGCGGTCATCACATTTGCGATGAAGCTCGCCCCCTATGGTGCTGGCTGCCTTGTCTTTTCGTTGGCAGCACAACTGGGGCTGGGGATTCTTCAGACGCTGTTGTGGTTTGTGTTGACGGCGCTGCTGGGACTGGCGTTGCAGCTCTTTGCCGTCTATTCCGTCGTCATCTTCCTGTTTGCGAGGCGATCACCACTGGCATTCTTTCGCGATGTCTCTGAAGCGATGCTCGTTGCATTTGGAACATCATCATCGAGTGCCACGCTCCCGACAGCGATCGAGGTCGCACATGAGCAATTGAAGTTGCCATCCCGAATTGCCAACTTCGTGCTGACTGTAGGAGCGACGGGAAATCAGAATGGCACAGCTCTGTATGAGGGAGTCGTCATTCTCTTCCTGGCACAGGTGATGGGAGTCGAGTTGAGTGCGACTCAGCAATTCACAGTTGTCCTCATGGCAATTCTGGCGGGGGTTGGTACCGCCGGAGTTCCAGGTGGATCGTTGCCTTTGATCATTGTCGTCATGCAGTCCGTTGGCATCCCCGGAGCCGCGATCGGAATCATTCTGGGAGTCGACCGGATCCTCGACATGTGCCGAACGGTGGTCAATGTCACGGGAGACCTGGTCATCGCAGCCTGCGTTGCGAACGGCGAAGAAAACACGTTCGACATCGAATCGACGGAATCTCACACTTGAGCACGCATCAAACGCGTGTACCCTCAGGCCACGCGTCGGTTCGAAACGCCATCAGCTTCGCTTCCAGAATCACTTCCAACTTCACTGGTGAAGTTTTCGACTCCGGTCTTCACAAAAGTCTGATTCGTTCCGCCGGCATTCACGCCGACTCCCGGATTTCGCCACAGACACGGAATCGTGTCCATCACTGCGGCCAGATACGTCGGGAATATTGGAATGGCGATTCCGGGATGTTTACGTTGATATTCTGCCAGCTTGGATTCCAACTCGAAATGGGGAGCTCTCGGAAACCGATGGTGGGGACCGTGGACATCCAGATTGAAGTTGAAATAGGAACAAGCCCGCGTCACCCAGTTTTTCCCAAGGACAGTTCGCGTTCCCAGGATCGGGTCGGTGCTGGCCATGCCCACATGTTCAGTGAACTTTCGAAATCCGTTGAAAGCCGCCGCGATGGGCATCGGAAGCAGCCACATCGGGTCGAACCGGTCTAAGTCCATGATTCCATTCAGGCTGAGGATTGTCACACCCGCAATAATGCTTCCCCAGAATGCCGCGATGGCGATGTACTCGCGTTGAATTGCGATACGAGCCTGCTGACTGAGCGGCGAGTTGCGTACAAAGTAGATTCGACCGTAGACGATGGGATTCGCAAGAATCGCCCCGAAGATGTCGAACAGGACGAAGGCACGACGGAACGCGAGTGAAGCTCCTGGTTTGCAGTATGGCCAGAGTTCGAAATCGTCTGACGTATTCATATACGCATGGTGACGGATGTGCGATTCTCGATATGCCGTATACGGAATCCCAAGAAACGTCCCGACGACTCGACCAAACCAGACATTGGCATTCCGCCAGGTTCCCATGGTCTGGTGAACCGCTTCATGAAACGAACCGGAAACACAAAACCAGCAGTACCCGAGAAAGACTGACCAGGTCAGCTTGGCCAGAAAGCTGTCACCTCCGACTCCAGTGACGAATCCAGCGTAGCCGATAATTGCGATGCTCGGGAAGACAAGGAACCGTGGCCAGAGTACGCCTTCTCCAAGCACACGAAATTCTTCCGGTGTAAATTCCGTATGCGACACTTGGCCATCCTTGAGTTACGCGGCTCGTCGTTCGGCGGCAATATCCGCCGGAATCATTTGTTTGAGTCGTTCGACGAACAAATCAGCAAGTTCTTCGGACTGTTCTCGCGTGAAACTTAAGGGATCGCAATGCATGTTGATGTACAAATTACCCGCATACGTTCCTACAGACGTCGACAGTCGCGTATTTGGCCTGACGGGGACCGCACCTGTTAAAACGTCGAGCGTGACATTGCCAGCAACACATCGTCCCTGTTTCAGGGGAAACCGGGCTGTAAACTGACGCCGAATGTCCCCCACGTTTGTCAGAATTACGGATGTAAAGCAGCGATTCAGCCGCAGCAAACACCAGAGCAGACCGGGTACTTTCAAAACGTACTTCAGACCAATGGCAATAAATCGCCCTTGTCGTTCATTGACGATGGTCGACGTGCGTCGATGAATGTCCGCCAATGTCTCATCGGGATTTGTACAATCACTTGCCAGTCGTGTTAGAAACATATAGCTGACGACATTGGCTGCGGGCATTTGATCATGGAGCGGCGTTCGCAGACTTGTTGGCATCCCGATTCGAAGCCATTGAGAATCGTTTCCTTTGCCATGTCGACGGTTCCATTCTCGAATGGTCTGGAACATTTCCATCAAATAAAGGTCGTTCAACTCGACCCCTTTTCGGGCAGCGACAACTTTCAGTTGCTGAACGACGGGCCGTTCGATGATGCGACCAGCAATTGCCGGGAATGACAGAAATGTTCCGATTGAATTTGCTTTTCGACTGACAGCCAGAGGAACCGGTTGTCGACGCAGCAATTTGAGCAACTTCCGGCTCAGCATCAGCGGGCAACTGACTTTCTTCGAGGGTTTCTCGCACACATCGGAACCGAAATGAGATCGTGCTTTCAGTCGATCAATCTGGATCGGTTCAATCTCGGGAAGCTCCGCACCCTCTTCGGCTGTCTTCTGGCCATAATCCGCAAGCATGTCTCCGATGAACTGGACGCCACCCAGTCCATCAGTGCAAGCATGATGAAACTGGAAGACAAGCTCAGCGACATCTGAGTTTTTGTTAACCCAGATCCTGAGCCCAATTTCGCGAGTCAGGTCGATGCGTTCCTGATCTGGCGGTTGCAAGCCCTCTTCGTTCTCGACCCAGGTCATCTGTGGTGAAGGATTGTCGACAGGAGTCCAACACCATCCTTGACCACCGACTTTACGGATCGTGCTCATCAAGAGCGGGTGCCGCCGTAATGCAAACACAACGGACTCTTCGAATACTTCTTGTTGAAGGTTACCCTTCAAGCGAACGATCAGCACAAACGACATTGGGTAAGCGTCTGTGTCATCGAGAACCATATACCGCTCAAATGGTGAGAGCGGCAGTGGGAATACGTCCTCGTCAGTAGTAGTGCTATTCGTAGACACTTCGGAATCGTCTCTGAATCCCTTCATGAGATCCCTTGGCAGCAGTAACTGGATTAATTGGTGGCGAGGCTTTTTCCGTTACATGATCACGT
>CAXBSB010000216.1:0-12974 GCA_963977965.1 uncultured Schlesneria sp. | reverse complement strand
GGTTGGACTTTTTGCTGAGTGAACTGCAGCAGGCTGCATTGACCGTTATTGAATCTGAAGCTGAATACGTCGTCTACGACAGCAATCTGTCGCTGGATGCGGGTTGGATCACGGAAGGAGGAAGCGATGGCTGATCTCTGGGATCGCATTCTTAAGCTGTTCGGACGTACTCCCGTTCGTCTGATCCAGCAGGTGCCTCCGCCCGCTAAGGGCTACCCCAATACTCTGACAAACTTTAGCGACGAAGAACATGTCAAGCGGCCGCAAATATTTGAACCGTCGCTTCGACACTTTCCCCGAGCATTTCGCCAGGGCGATCCGCGCTTCGATGATTCTGTCACGGCACTGCGCTGGCACACCGCCCGGCGCACCGTCATGGATTCGCTCTTGAAGCGAATAGCAGAATCGTCCGTCAGCGAGAATTGTGTCCTGCGCGGAAGTCGATTGATGACGGCGTGGTTTTCCTCCAAAGCCAGAGAACCGGGTGACCTCGACTGGGTCATCGTCCCTCGTTCGATTCAGTTTAATGACCGATCTGCCTACCAGATCATGGCTGAGATTCCTCAGGTGATTGAACAAGATCCGGTGCTGAACATCGTCCCTTGCGTTATCGAAGAGATTCCGATGATTGAAGAGGTCCAGATCCTGACCAGTAAAATCCGATCCGACGAAATCTGGAGTTACGAGCGGACACCAGGAGTGCGAATCGTAGTCCCATGGAGAGCGGCTGGGGTTCCGCCAGGGAGTATCCAGATGGACTTCGCCTTTGGCGAACGACTGCTGCAACCACCTGTCAACGAGTCGATCTCGTTATTTGACGGGACAACCGCATCCCTGAAAGTTGTCACGCCCGAGCAGTCATTGCTCTGGAAAGCCCAATGGTTACTGACCGACATGAGCCCCCAGGGAAAGGATCTTTATGACGCAATCCTGCTGGCGGAACATGTCACGATGCCTCTCGAATTGCTGAAGGTGGCCGTGGGACACGCTGACCCATGGTGGGCCGATAAGATACCGACACTGAAGGACTTCGAGGAACTGTCGGTCGAGTGGGAAGACTTCGTCAACGAATACTCCTGGATCGAAGGTACTGAAGCAGATTGGATCGCACGGTTGGTGCAAGCCTTGCGGCCAACATTTGAAGCGGTCAATTGAACCATCACAGTTTGAACCAGTCGGCCTTGTTCCCTATCCGCGTGATGCCTGCTGGATTTCGACGCTTGCAATGCGAACATTTTAGCACGTGGTGTGTCTACGGTTCACACCGTGTCAAAGTGTTGCGGCGACTTCCTGATGTTGTGCACAATTCCGTTTGAGTACTTGATGAGGCCCAGGAGGTCACCGTCATGCGTAAACTAGCCAGCATTCAGACGATTACTTTGACTGAACCCATTCCGAACGCCGATGCCATTGAACGATTGAAGATCATGGGATGGTGGGTTGTCGCCAAGAAAGGCGAATACCGCGCGGGTGACCGAGTTGTCTATTGCGAAATTGACTCGCTGCTACCTGAACAACCAGAGTATGAGTTCCTTCGAGCAAGCTGTTTCAAGCCTGCGATACAAGACGGTGAAGTTATGCTCCAGCGAGCTGGCTTTCGGATCAAGACGATCAAGTTACGCGGCCAGGTTTCGCAGGGAATCTGCTTTCCCGTTTCGATCATTCCCTCAGGTTCTTCTCTTGAAGTCGGCACGGATGTGACAGACCTGTTGGGAATCATCAAGTATGAGCCGCCCGTTCCGGTTGGAATGGGTGGTCGCATCAAAGGGACATTTCCCCCGTTTCTGCCAAAAACCGACGAAACCCGTATTCAGGTGTTGGAACCGCTACTGGACCGGTACCGAGGTTCGACTTTCTATATGACGGAAAAACTCGATGGTTCATCGATGACGGCGTTCTTGCGCGATGGAGAAGTTGGGTTGTGCAGTCGTAACCAATGGCTGGATGAGACAGACGACTCCAATGTCATGGTTCGCCTGGCGCGAGTATTGGACCTTTCGGGGAAGCTCGCGCAGATTCAACAGAGGTTTGGGTTTCAGCCCGCCATCCAGGGAGAGGTTATCGGCCCCGGAATCCAGAAGAACAAATACAAGCTGACGCAGGTAGACCTGCGCATCTTCAACTTGCTCGACATTGGGCAGTATCGGCTGGTTGATCGGCCACTGTTTCTGGAAGCCCTCGCATCAGTCGGACTGAAAGGTGTGCCTGAACTCGGAGAAATCGTCCTTGATCACACCATTGATCAACTGGTAGAGCTATCGGTCGGCAAAAGCGTTTTGGAGCAAGGCCTGCAGCGCGAGGGGATCGTGTTTCGACCAGTTTCGGAACAATTCGATCAGGACGTTGGAGGTCGCTTGAGTTTCAAAGTCATCAACCCGCAATTCCTGTTGAAATACGATGAATGACACGGGATTCCTGTAGTCGGTTACTGGTTCGAAGACGGTTAGGCTGGAGCTTCACTCTCCCGCTTCGGGGATCCCTCGGCTGTGTCGTTGATGTCGACGTAATGTTCCTTATTGATTAGACCGCTTCTGCTCCAGGCCAGCCCATGTGACACCCGAATCCGGTGTATTCGATGTTATTGCGGAACCAGTACATCATGCGGTTGTTACGAATGTAGAGATGCCACACGAAGACCAGATCAAACAGGATCGCGGCCAGGCGCCAAAACATCAGGAACGCAACGGTGCCAATGACGAACGGCCAGACGGGTGTCTTGGTGTCGTTGTCGGTCTTGCCCTGCGAGACCTCTGCTGAAACGTGTACCTTCTGTGCGGTCGATGGTGACTCATGTGCTGTCAGCGCCAGGACAATTCCTGTGACGACCAGAAATGACATCGTCGGGGCAATCAATGGCCACAGTCCTGCGGAATGACCTTCGCGAGTCTCCCACACACTCCACATCATCGTTGCGACGAAAGAGAACAGGATTGCCGTTAAACCCGCCGTTTGAGCTCTGACCGCCGGAGCATCGCGCCACATGATGACTCCGGTGACAACAATCAGGATCAAAATGGCCGAGTAGCAAAGCATCTTGGTCATCTGACGCCAGCCGCGCGTCTGTGTGAAGATGGCATTCAGGCCGACCCAGAACGACATACCAATCATCAGAAACTTGGCACCCACTTCCCTGATCGCGACCATGGTGTCGGACTTTGGAAGCGTTGTTGCAATCAACTCCGGAACAGGCATCTTCGCTTGTGTGGAGGCGATCGGGATCAGGTGTGCACTCAACCATGTGATGGTTGAAGTCGGCAGAAAGAATACAAAGAACGACGCGAAGATCAGGAAGACTCCAACAGAGAACGTTATCGACAGAACTTTCTCTCGGACGATGCGCGGAATCCGTGCCAGTACTGTGGTCCCGGCGAGCAGTGCTGCGATCGCGATGACTTCCAGAGAAAACTGCCAGGGGTCAGGTGGCAGCTTTTGTACGGCCCAGATGCCCACTTCAAGAAAGTAAACACCAGCCAGCAGAACCAGAAACGCCAGGATGTAGGGAACAGAGATACTCCATCGACGACTCCAGGGCCGACACGCCGGGACCGGAATGGGCTTTCCGTCGCTCTTAGACTTGATCCCCGACACCGTCCCCAGGAAATGATCGAACAAATCGTTGTCGGTCCAGTAATCGAGATGAGCCTGACCTGGCCAGGAGTATCTCGAGAAGATGCATTCATTGTTCTTTTGACCGTCACAGAACTGGAACCGGTCCGACCAGCGCCCGTTTTCCCGATCTTGCTGCATCCACGCTCGCATCGAATCGAGTTCAAATCCAATCGGGTCGCCATAATCGGCGTAGTTCCACCAGACGATGGGTGAAACCCATTGGTATTGTCCCGGCGCCGGGCCTTTTTCAAATGGCTTCCAAAGATCAGGCCACAGGATCAGATGTTTATCGATCGGCGATCCGATCGTCATCCAGCCTCGAACATGGTTCAGCCAGACTGGTCGCTTTTCCTCCGACATCGCCTCCAGCAGACCTAGCAGGGTGACAACAGTCCCTTCACTATGCGCGATCAGATAGATCTCGTCCCCGTCTCGCAGTTGTGCCGTCTGGAAGACACCCTGCATCGTCTCGTGAAAGCGGGCCAGGATCTGTTTGCGGATGTCGGCAAACTCCGCTACGAATTGCACATCACCGAGGTATTCGCTAACGATTTTGTCTGTCTCAAAGGTTGGCAATTGAAGTTGAGGGGCAAATCGTGTCAGCCATCCAATCAATTGCAGGCCTTCGCCCATCTCGCCGATCACTGTGCGAATCAATTCGAAGTCGGGATCCGACGCTTTGGTTTTCTTGATAAGATTCGCGGCGTCTTTGAGAGACTTGACCTTGTCGACCAGTGTCTGTGACCAGGGTACAGCAGGTTCCAGTCGAAACCCCTGGTGCTCCGGTTGTCTGCATAGATCCGCCCAGTGGATTTCAGAAAAGCCAAGTCCCGTATCCTGATGCCAGTACACGGCAGTGGTCGTGGTTGGTGACAGCGCTGAGCCCGATCCACCAGACGAGAAATTACCCAGCGAGATATGAGGTCCGTAGTCCTTACCTCGATTTGTCGACGTCGAAGCGGATCGAAGGACCTGCTTCACCACATGCTGGGCGGTATCAAACTCCCTTTGATCACCAATCCCGTGCACTGCGACAAACAGCTTTCGAACCACATTCTGTCTCCGTTACCGAGAGCTTCTATCTGATCATCAGTCAGCGCTCGCGGATACTCGCGAAAAACACTTGTTACTTCACTGTAAACTGCACGACGGATGACTTTCCCGAGGCTGCGACGGCTCGCAATTCGTGTGTTCCGCGTGGTACTACCAGCCGATCCGCTTCGTGGCTCGACAGGACTCGGCCATTGTGAAACCACGTCACCTTTTCCTGGGTAGTGACATGCGGATGAATGACAGTAGATCCATCAAGCGCGATATAGGATGCGTCGTTGCGAGGCGAGCGGATCGTTAGTCCCTCTGTCAGCTCACGCGGGCGGGGTAATGGGCGTTCCACGTTCCACATCTCAAACGATGGTGACGTTGAGTGAACTCGCAGGTCATTCAAACAGAAGAGCTGACCTAGCAGGGGTTCCGCAGCGTCGCGTCCGACGAATTCACGATGTCCCGCCCCGTGAAAATGTCCGACCCACACACCAATCGCAAATCGTCCGTTGTGACCGATTGCCCAGGCATCCCGCCGACCGGAACTGGTTCCCGTTTTCCAGGCGAACCAGGCACGTTCGTTCGCTGGAATGGATTCCCATCCCCGGGGACAGCGATGTTCTGTTGAAAGGATATTTGTGATCGCTCTGCAGACATTGGCATCAAGGACTTTGACGTTGCGTTGCTCACTGGTGGACGACGCCTGATCGAAAAACAGTTGCGGTTCGCTATGCAGTCCCTCACGAGCCAGTGTGGCATACGCATTCGTGAGCGAAAGCAAAGTGACTTCCAGTCCTCCCGTCGCGACTGCCAATCCCCCTCGCGATTCTGCACCTGCAGGAAGATCCAGTCCGAAAGATTCAAGCAGACCGAGACATCGCGGCAGCCCCATCCCTTCTGTGATCGTAATTGCCGGAACGTTGAGTGATTGCCGTAACGCATCCGCAGCAGAAATCGAACCGCGGTAGGTTCGATCAAAATTCTCGGGGGACCACCCTGCTCGCTCGATCGGAATATCGTCGACCAGCGAACGTGGTGACAGACGCTTGGATTCGAACGCTGCGGCATACAAGAAAGGCTTGAGTGTCGAACCTGGACTGCGTCGCGCCAGCACACCATTCACCTGGCCATCGCGTGGGTCCTGTTCATTGGCCGAGCCAACTAAAGCCAGAATCTCGCGCGTGGTGACATCGAGCACGATGACAGCGACATCCGTCTCGGTCGGCAGACTTTCAACATGGCTTCGGACTGAAGCTTCGACCTCGCGCTGAAGATCCAGATCGATCGTTGTTCGTCCCCCGGCTGGACGTTGAGCAAGTGCCATCCATGCGGCATGCGACGCTCTAGGGGGCTTCATCGTTCGCGGATGAGCTGTCATAGGTTCATTTAACGCATCATCCAGTTGTTTCGGTGAGATCTGGCCGAGCGTTGCCATCCGTCGCAAGACCGCTTCACGTCGTTTCAGTGCGGTGTCTGGATGACGATCGGGAGCATACCGATTGGGAGACTGCGGCAGTCCGGCCAGCAATGCGGATTCCGCCAGTGAGAGTTGTACGGCACTCTTTCCAAAGTAAGCCTGGGCGGCAGCTTCGACGCCTCGCAGGTTTCCTCCGCAGGGAATCAGATTCAGATAGTCTCTCAGAATCTCATTTTTAGTACGGTGCTGTTCCAACTGAAGTGCGCGCAGCCCTTCGATCAACTTGGCATTCCAGGTCCGTGGTCGCTCATCGATCATCTTGCAGAGTTGCATGGTGATCGTGCTGGCACCAGACACTTTTCGACCAGCCCACAAGTTCTGACCGGCAGCGCGAACAACGGCGAGAAAATCAACGCCGCGATGAGATTCAAACCGTTCGTCTTCTACCGCAATCACAGCTTGAATCAGCCATGGAGAAATCTGTTCCAGCGAAACAGGATGACGTCGCTGGTCATCAGTGGCAACACGTTCGAGCATCAATCGCCCGGACCGATCCAGCACCTGAGCGCCTGCAGGCTGAGGAGTCAGTTTTTCCCACGGAAACGGAAAGAGATGCCAGCAAACGGCTAGCGTCAGCATGGGAACCGCAAAGGCGACGGCGGCAAGGCAAGCGGTTTTTCGCCAATGGGACTTCCACTGGCGCACGATGAGGGCGCGCAAACGGCCCGCCAGCGACGCTGCGAAAAGTCGAGAACGATCCATCATTCTTCGACCCGCCATCATCTCTCAATCCGATGATGCAATAGTGCGGAAATGGCAATTCCCCATCCATAGGGAACTGACGGCAACTCCCGATCTTTTCAATCGGTCAGTTGCCGTGATGAGCCAATGTTGTTTGCGAATCGACGATCCGCGGTTGACCTTGTTACTTGGACAAGGACTTTTCGTGGTCCAGCTTCTTCTGCATGACTTCAGCCTGAGCACGGAAGTGCCGGGCGTGCCACAGGAAGGTGTTTTGCTTCGGCTTGCTACCTGCCAGACCGGCCAGACGCTCGTACTTCTTTGACAAGTCCAGCTTGACCTGAATCTTCTTTTCAACAGTCTTCGACATGTTTCCAACTCAAATTCGAATCAGCGATCCATTGCTTCCAAACGGCAGAACCACTGATTCCAGGACAGAACACTCCCCATCCCACCGTGGGTGGAAGGCAAGATTGTAACGAAAGTCAGCCCCTGCAACATCCCAGACCGTGGAATTCTGGCGGCACGGCAACGGATCAGGGCGAATTACGCTTACGTTCGCCCCGGGCTGCGCGAATAGGGAATGCCCGTGTCACGGGGAAATGACGATCGGATGTCACTACTATGATGTGAGTTACGTGAATTTTTGGGTGTTTCACCATGCGGGCTCCACCGGCGGAGCGGGAGGGTCTTCGGACCGGGGCGTCATACCCAATCGCGGCTCGGCGGGAGCATCGCCCTCCCATTTGCCTCTACGTTGGAAATCTCGAGCCGCTGTTTCTGTAACAATATCTCCATAAATGCTTTACGATAAATCAATTCAAGTGGCTCGTTGCCTTACACCGAGGCGGAATCAACTTTGCCTGCGGCCGTCGTTTCAACTTCGGGTGCCACTTTCAACAATGTCTCGGGCATTTCGATTCCGGCGACATCTTTCAGGACCTGCATCATCGGGGGCAGCGACCGAGACATGTTTTGCAGGAAATTAGCCGTGCTGCTGGTTCCGTTCGCTCCCCCTCCTTCCCAGACAACAATCTTGTCAAACTTGATGTTCGAAATGGCTTGAGCCGAAGCTTCGGTCAGCTTGTCCAGGTGTTCCAGCATCATCAGTTGAAAGGCAGGCTGAGCTCCGCCGCAGGCATCAATGATCCGCTGCAGGCCTTCCCCTTTCTTGGCCAGGATCTCGTACTGTCCGCGAGCTTCTGCTTCGAGCTTAGCGTAAATCGCACGGGCTTCCCCTTCGGCTTCGATCTTCTGACGTTCGGCACTCGCTTCCGCTTCGACCAGAATTCGAGCCTTCTGAGCTTTGGCAACGGCTTCAAACTCTGCACGCTTTTCCGCTTCGACACGTTCTGCATCGGCCAGGGCGGCCTTGGCCATAGCGCGGTTCTGAGCTTCCAGCACAGCCGCTTCCGCTTCACGCTTTTTGGTTTCAGAGATCTGATAGGCTTCGGCGTTTTTGACCCCGAGTTCTGCCTTGGACGCCGCAATCTTGGCTTGTGCCAGGTTTTCTCCTTCGATCGCCGCTGCATTGGCTTCAGCGGTCTTGATACGCATTTCGCGCTCGGCCATCTTTACTTGAGATTCACGTTCGAAGACGGCGGTCTGCTCACCAATCTGGCGTTCTTTGTCCATCTCTGCCAGCCGGATCGCCTGATCGCGAGCCGCCGTACGAATCCCGATTTCTCTTTCCTTTTCCAGTTCAGAAAGGCGAATGGCCTGTTCCCGTTCTGCACCACGAACACCAATGTCCCGTTCCTTGGTGGCATTGCTGATCTGAATCAGTTTGTCACGATTGGCCTCCGCCACCCGAGTTTCACCGATTCGTTCCTGATCGGCGACGTCACCGCGAGCCTGCTGGATCGCCTGTGAGGCTGCCTTCTGTCCGATGGCGTCGATATACCCCGATTCGTCCGTGATATCCGTGATATTCACATTGATCAGCACCAGGCCGATCTTCTTGAGTTCGGGTTCAAGTGAGTTCTGCACATGCGACAGGAAGGTGTCGCGGTCCTTGTTGATGTCTTCGATCCGCATTGATGCGATCACTTGCCGCATCTGGCCGAAGATAATTTCCTGAGCCTGCTTCTCAACGTCGGCTCGTTTCAGTCCCAGCAGTCGAATCGCCGCGTTGTTCATGACTTCGGGTGTTGTACCGATAGCGACGGTAAAGACGCTGGGAACATTCACACGGATGTTTTCGGCAGACAGTGCCCCGCGCAGCGGGATTTCGATCTGGATCGGCTCCAGACTCAGATAGTCATAGTCCTGGATCAATGGGATAACGAACTTGGCCCCGCCGTGATGACAGCGGACGGCACTTCCCTTGGATGACATCCCGTAGATGACAAGGATGCGATTGCTGGGGCATCGCTTGAATCGTCGAGCCAGCAGCATCAGGAAGCTGAAGACCATGATCGCCGCCAGGATCAGTGTCGCACTGCTCCAGAAACTGGGGCTTTTTACCATTTCTTCGATCGGATCTGCAGCAAGAATCGGGATCATGAACATACCTTTGCTGAATTCGGCACCTCCACAGACGTGGCAGTGCGAGTTGACAATTGAACGAATCCGAAATGAGAAATCAGGATGTGAAAGTGCGACCCAAAGTCATCGATCACGATGCGACAGGATGAACTGCGGACATGACTTCGACCGAATCAGGGCCGACAACTCTGGTGACAACGACCGTGGTTCCAGTGGGAAGTTCCGCCTGTTCAGTCCAAGCTGTTAACTCTACTGTTCGATTTTGCAGGTTGAGCAGGATCTTGCCCGCTCCCTGATGTGAACCGGGGACTCGCAGATAAACATTGCCGGTCATACCGACCGCACGATCGATACGAACGGTCCCATCGGCATTCAGGCGTCTCATTCCGGTCATCAACATGTGGACGGCATAGATTGCAGCGAATCCCGCGGCTGCGGCAATCACGAATGAGGCTTTTTCGTCAAAGCCCCTCGTCAACGCAGACATTCCTGCCAGGCCGAAAAACGTGATGCCCGCGATCACCGTGCGTAAGGTAATCATCCCGAAGAACCACGTTGAGCTATGCTGGTGCCCACCACCGTGGCCCCCATGCGATGCGACGTCCAGATGACCCAGTTCATGGTCCAGGTCACCACCGTCCGCATCTGCACCCTCAAGGCCCGCGGCGTCGGTGTCACCATCGGTGTCACCATCGAGGTCGTGGTCAGCCCCGAATCCCACCAGGCCCATCAGGGTCTGACAGATCAGCAATGTTCCGCCAAACAGAGCACAGGAAATGAAAAACGTAGCCACGGCCGCTCCTTCGCATCTCGGAAGGGAAATCGTCTGATGTTTGAAGATTCTAACGCACTACCTCCATTTCGGATCAATTCTTTTGCGTAGAATCTTTCATCAAAGCCAGCAAGTTCATTCCTGATGTGGAGTTACTGTGGGTCGGATTTTCCGCGTCGCATCGGAACATGGGTGAGACGCTGTCGCTGGTGCCGGCGGGACGTAGAGCAGGACAAGTGGACTTCTATCCCTCCCAGCTTCAAAAAGGCGATGGCCCTGCCAGAACTGGATAACTTTGGCGCGACGCTTGACACTCGGCGATCGGAATCTTGCAATCAAGTCTCTGACTGTCATATCGGCCCGACTTCGAGACTCCTCATTGAGCCAGACTTCTAAAAACTCTGTGGCTTCGTCTGCGGATGTGTGGGCAATTCGTGGTTACAACGCCCAGGTGTTTCTCACCAGTGCGTGTGTGATGGCGATGGAACTCGTTGCGTCACGACTGATTTCGAGAACGGTTGGTTCGTCTCTGTATGCGTGGACTTCCGTCATTGGAGTCGTGCTGGCAGGAGTGACCCTCGGTAACTTTCTGGGAGGATACCTCGCCGACCGACAACAGCGTGGCCGCAGTGTCGCCCGGTTGTATCTGTTTGCGAGTATTGCGTGTGCCAGCGTGATCTGGTTCGACCAAATGTTGACTTCCCTGTCGCGACCGTCGTTTCTTGACTGGCCCCTGTGGATTGCGTCATTGGTCGCATTCGTGTTTCTCGTCCCGTCGCTGGCACTGGGAAGTATCTCACCCCTGATCGCGAGCCTGGCTGTTGTTCGCAGTCGTCAGGTCGGCACAACCGTTGGGAATGTCTATGCGTGGGGGACGCTGGGGTCGATCCTCGGGACTTTCGTGACCGGCTTTTACCTGATCGACCTGTGGGGAACAGACATTGTCATCGGCGCGGCTGCCGGTGCGCTGGGGACGCTGGGCCTGTTGACGGCCAGACAGAGTCGACCACTGCGACTGGGGATTGCTTTCGTCTGGCTTCCGTTGCTCGTGATTGTCGTTGTGCTGGCAACGTGCACCGGCAGTGCAGTGAAATCTGTAACTGGACTTGTCGGCACGATCGTGACTGGCTTTCGCGCCGACGATGCCGGACAGGAACAACGTCGCGGATGGGAACGATTGGGCGAGGCTGCTGGAAACACCGTCCATCGGTGGGGACTGTCTCTGCTGTTTCGAACGGATGAAGTCGGTGCGTACTATGATGAAAGCAACTACTCCACAATCATCGTGTCCGATTCCATTGAAAAGGGAAGACCGATCAAGCTGTTGCGGCTGAATAATCTGATTCACAGCTATTACGACCCGGCTGAACCAACGCGACTGGAATACGACTACGAACGGGTCTATGCCGAGGTGACAAGACTGACCGCTTCTCAACGGAACCTTGGTGGACAACAGAAGTCGACTGATCCCACGGCACTTTTCCTGGGTGGCGGAGGATACATTTTTCCACGTTGGTTTCTGAAGCATTTCCCAGACACCCCGCGTGTCGAGGTGGCAGAGATCGACCCGGCCGTCTACGCAGTCACAATTAAGGCTCTGGGACTGACACCGGCCGAGCAAGAGCGAATCAAGACTTACATCGAAGATGCCCGCAACTTTGCCGATGACCGGTTACGGGAAAATCAGCGACTCTTTGATCAAGGCAAATCACCTGTACGCTACGACTTCATCTATTGCGATGCATTCAACGACTTCAGCATCCCCGCACATCTGACAACTCGTGAGTTCATGGTGAAGGTTCACGATCTGCTGAATGACAGGGGAGTCCTGCAGGCAAATATCATCGACATCTTTCCCCGAATTGAGTATCCCGGCGTCACTCAGGGAGAAGCGGAAATCGATTATGAAGGTCGGCTGCCGGCGGTGCTGGAGAAAGCCGATATCGGGGAAACAGACTTCAAACGATTGTCGGGACGCTTTGAGGCCCTTGAGATCAAGGCTATGGGTAAGCATTGTTTCCGTCTGCGAGCCACTCGCACGCTTTCGATCACAGACCAGAATCGCCTGGGTGGAACGAACTGGGCTCAACAGGCAAAGCGGCCTGTGGCGAACGATTTTCTGACAGAAGAACCACAAACATGGTGGCCCGCCATGGAAAGTCTGGCAGCGCTGACGCGTCGGCCGAAGTCATATTCCGGGAAACTGCCCGCCGCACTGCAATCATTGAGCGGCCCTGCCCAGACATGGGTTCCAGCAGCCGCCCCGCTTGAGTGTGTTGAAGTCAGCCGTACAACCGACGGTCGAGTTTTATTGGGCTTTCGGGGAAAGATTGGTCAAAGTCTGGAGCAACAATTAAAGGACGCCGATCCAGACAACCGCGAATGGATCGAAGCTGTGACATCGGCATCGCAGCGATCACGGCGACCGGGAGGGGGCCGGTTCATGGGACGCTACGTTGCGACTGCCGCAGAGGTGTTTCCGTTCATTTATCTCTACAGCACATCAGCCTTCCAGCCGGAAGGTGACCGAGACACGTATGTGATGGTCTGTTCACGCCGTCCTCTGGAACTCACGAAGCATGGCACGACCGCGGACTGGCGTGGAGACTGGTTTGCCGCGCTGGAATCCGTCGAAGGCGAGTCGAAGCCGCGATTAAAAGGTCAGATGTCCAGCATCCTGTCACTGGCAGAGGGTCAGATTCTGACAGATGACTATGCGCCGGTGGACAATCTGCTGAAGGCGGTCTTCGCAGAGCAGGATTGATGGAAGGGATGAATGCGCATTCGCCATCGAGCGAGTGTCATCCAACGCAGGTAACGATTTTTGGCAGCGTCTGGTTTGCGGTCGCCAGAATTACACTTGAGGAGCATGGCTATCATACGACGCTGAAGGCGTCGCAGATCGTA
>CAXBSB010000215.1:0-13063 GCA_963977965.1 uncultured Schlesneria sp. | reverse complement strand
ACGAACATCCCAGTCGAAAAATGTCCGAACGGATGATGCCTGAGGGATGAATCAGTCGAGAGACGCCTGCATCTGATCGGAATATCGCACCTGTTTGAACAAAGCGGCCAACCCAAGATGCGAAAGTCTGTTCGTCAACCGTCTACTTTTCCCGTGCGATTCTATTCATGACGAACCGAGTTTTTACTACGAAGGCCGACTGATCGCATCAGCGTCCTGCGTGTCGAACCGGCGCTCCAGAAGAGCATTTCCCGGACGATGATGACATTTGCCGAACCGGAGGGCGATTCGTGTGTGCCAGACTGGCGACTCACCTGGTTCACCATGGACATTTGATTCCAGATTGGATTCAAAGGGGCTGCGATGAAGATTGGGGTGTTTACCTCGAATCGACAACGGATGACGCGAGATTTCAATATCACATTTGCTTTTTTCCGGGGCCTGCAGACGCCTCGCAAAATCAAATGCTGATCCAATACAATCTGCAGCCCCATCGAGCCAACTTGCCTCCAGATCACTCAATTCACAGAACGATGCAGTCATTCGGAAACCTGTTCAGCGGATCGCGCATGCTGACGAAGTCGCAATTTGAAGCCGAGTACTGAACTCGACAAAGTCAGGCACGTTGCCTTCAGACCAAGAGGTGAAATACCCAATCACGGCTCGGCTGGAGCTTCGCCCTCCCGCCTTGTCTGGAAAACAGCAGGTCGGCCATAGACATCTCCGAAATCGACCAGAGTTCCTCCCCGACGTAGGCACATAAAGGTGCAAGGGAACTGTGGTCTGCGAACCTTCAGCGTCGTTTGAGAGCCATGCTCGTACAAGTGGCGTGTTTCAACAGACTCATCCTCGGCGGAAACACATTCGACCCGTACAGATTTTCCAGGGCTATGATGTTTCGGCAAGTTCTTTTAGCCGTCGGATGATTAGGAATTGCAAACCGGCAATGACGAGTAGCCAGACAAGACTCGTGAGCCCGAAGACTGTGCAGCGTAGCACGACAGTCCACGGGGCTGAATCAATCGACACCGCATAGATCCAGCCCGTTGCAAACGAAATCGTCAGCGTCAGCGGAGTTGCCTTCCAGCCGAAGTACAGCGACATCAGCATCAGCAGGTGAAGATATGCAAAGACGCTGATACCGATTGTGGCCGATCCAATGAGCAGTTCCATCGCCATGTCAAATCGCGTGTGTTCGTGAACAATGATGGTTATCAGGATATACGCGTAGGGGAACGCAATTACGGGAATCATCCCGAGCAGCCACCCGCAGAGTTTGTCGTACGCCAGTCGCTCGATACTGTGCGGAGTTTGTACGAGCGACGACCACGTTCGGTCGCGGATTTCGTCGCGGAACAAACGACTGGCTGTCCACGTGCCGTCGACCAGCGCCAGCAGACCGCTGAAAATCGATGCCCACGCGAAGACATGGCCAATAGTGTCCTGGAAGATGAGCATCACGAAGGCAATCAGTGAATGGCTGATGATTCGCGTGCGGAGCCCCCGTTTACCACCAGTTAAATACGTGAACTCACGCCATATGACGGGGTTTGACCATGTCATGCGAGAAGGTCGCTCGAATTCGTCAGCCTGTGGTGATAGGTCCGTCTGCGAAGATCGAATGACTGCTGTATCAAAGGCCACTCGGTCAAATGCCCACCAGGCGATCAGCAGAAAAAATGTCCCGGCAACTAACCCGACGCCGACCGACGCGCACCATGGCGATTCATTGAACGAGGACTGTGTCACTGCGGTCAAACGTAAAGGAAGGCAAATGAAGTCAAAAACTTTACGAATCGTCAGATCCCAATAACTAAACCGCCACGACGCCTGAGCCGACATCCAGACGTAGGGGCTAAGCGTGTATAGGCCGACGACGATGGCTGTCCATCGAGCAGCCGCGGTTCCTGTCGGTTGAAGAACCGACGCGACGATTCCCAAAGTCGCCAGCAACCACAGATATGCGGCCAACGCCGAATATGCCGCTATTACCTGTGGCCACGAAACGCCACCCAATGTGATCGCGATGACGGTGAAGGGAAACTGAATGGCCAGCAGCAATGCTGCATCAACCAGCCGCCCCGCCATCTTGCCGAGAATGATCGACAGCGGGCTGATATCAGCCAGTCGCATCAGGCCAAGTGTTTCGTCTTCCTTCTCTTCGGAGATCGCCTGCGAGAACCCAAAGATCGCGGTAATCGACACGTAGGCAGCGGTCAGCAGCAACTGCGAATGAAACAACGCCAATCCGGTTGCCGACCAAAGAGTCAAAAAACTCGCCCGAGCCGCAGCCAGGTAAAGCACTACCGCCAAACCGAACCGCACGGCATGCGATCCGAATCGGCGAGTATCCATCATCAAGCTCTGTCGGGCCAACTGCCAGATACCGTTCATGTCTGATGAACCATATTGAGTCTTGTGCGGGTTGCACTTTCGTGTCGCATCGTAACATGGGTTTGCAGTTTCATGTCCGCGGGACGCCACACTTAAACGGAATGGGCTCTAACACCTCACTTACACGTATCGATCCATGTCCGCTCTCATTCAAATACGAGGGACGGTGTTAGGAGTTCACCACATTTCAACGTCGCCTGCCAGCAGGTCACTACTAAAACCTGGCAACAGCTGACATGACGTATTCGAAGGTTGCTTCCGTTGTCATATCCAGCATTTCAAGATGCTGGATATCGAATGACGATTCCAGAACCTGCCGGCCGAAACGATCGAAGAACTCATCGGGACGGATGATCTGCAGGCGAAGTTCATCCGTCCCCTGCAATTCCAGCTTCAGGACGTTGTCCCAGGCGATCAGTTGAGCGGCGATGGCTCGTTGATTTGGGGATTGGATGCGGATCTGCTGAGGTTGTCCCGCAAACATTGCTCGGATTTCCGGAAGAGAACCCACAGCGAGGACGCGGCCTCGCCCCATGAAAATGATCTGGTCGGCCAGTTCATCCATTTCATCCAGGATGTGACTGGAAACAAGGACGGCCTGACCACGTGCGGCGCAGCGTCGGAACAGGTCCATCAATTCCTGTCGCCCAACAGGGTCGATCCCGTTCAAGGGTTCGTCAACCACCAGAACATCCGGTTCATGGACGAGTGCCTGAGCCAGCTTGATTCGCTGGCGCATCCCCTTGGAGCAGCCTCGCAGTTTTCGATCGGCACGGTCCAGCATGCCGACTTCTTCCAGCACCGCTTCGGTACGAGATCTGGCATCAGTCCGTGACATGCCATGCAGACGCGCCATCGTGATGACGAACTGGCGTCCCGTCATTTCTTCATAAAAGGCGTCGGCATCAGGGCAATAGCCAAGATGTCGACGCGCACCTGCTGACCGGGCTGAGGAACCGCAAACCGAGACGTCACCCAGGCTGGGACGCAATTGACCTGTCAGCAGTTTGATCAGAGTTGACTTACCGGCTCCATTCGGACCGAGCAATCCCGTGATTCCTGGTGACAGTTCGACATTCACATCATTAACGCCGATCACCGCACCATACCACTTGGTAACGGACCAAAACTGGACAAGAGGCACAGTCGACATCGAATCTTTCCCACCGACATTGATCTGACAATCAGCACTGATTCGCGTTCAGGGTTACTCGGATTTGACGAATTCCCGCACGAGGTGAGTTTCATTCCCTTGTTGATCCCTGACGGAAACCGTCAATGTGGCACCAGCGGGCAGTTTCACTTCGGAGGGTAATTTCCATTCCCAGATTCCCTGAGTCGTCGTCGCAAACTGAGAAGCCAGATTGTCGCTAGCGGCGAAAGTGGCGATTGGAAAATTGGCCGTGACACGCAGCGAAGCCAGGTCGAGTCCCGTGCCGAAGTCGTGCATTCCGATCGTCAATTGCCGAATCGTGCGGGACTTGCCATCAACCTGTGGATTGATCGCAACCACGGGGCGGCTGTCATCCAATTGCCATCCATACCCACGCTTTTCCGGATGTTCTGGATCGAAGTCGAAGTCAATCGGGCAACCAAGATCGATCCAGCGTACGATCGTACGACGGTCCTCATTCGTCAGCGGATCAACCTTAACGGTCTTACCCGCAGGGCCGATCGCTCGACCTGCAACGGCGTCAGGGGGAGGCATGATGCTTCCCGTAAAATCCAAGTCCTGCCGAGCTTTGTGCTTCTGGATGTCGAGCGATTGACCGTGGTGGACCAGATCACCGGCACCGGGAACGGATTCGGACGGATGGTCGTCATTCGCGAAGCCATCAAGTCGCTTGCCGAAGAGTTTCCAGACGAGCAGGCTGCGGCGTGATTGCAATTTGCGGACATAACGAGATCCCTGCATCGCTCCCCAACTGTCCCAGCCAACCGGCTTATGACCGAATTTCGCTCGATCATCAATCGCCAGCCGATAGTAGCTTCCGGGAAACTTACCGCGATGCTCGTATTGAATCAGTTCCTCATCGGCATCCAGCACCAGATTTCCTGCAGGCTGATCCGCGGTCCTGGTATGACAGGCAACGCAGCTTCGTTTCAGGATTGGCTGGATGTCACGAAAGTATTCCACAGACACCGGGCCATGTGCGTCGCGTAACCCGACTTTCTTTTCGACGTCCCATTGAGTTTTCGATTCGTCGGCAGCAGCGTCGGTAATCAACGGCGTTTTGTTAATCAGATCCCAGACGGAATACTCCGGCTTCGCCGCCGCAGTCATGCGGAATTCCGTCGGCTTCTGACTGTGAGCATGGCATCCACCACAGTCGTGTCGAATTTCTCCGGGACGAAGCTGGTGCCATGTCTGCGACATGTTCAAGACCATGCCATCCTTGTCGATCGTCTGAAATGTGAAAGACGTGTCGGCAGGGATTTTCGCCAGAAAACTTGTGTCTGGATTGCCGTCAGGATCGACGGGTTGCCCCTTCTGGTCGAACTTACGTACCGGAATCTCTCCCAGGATTCTCAATCGCTCACTGGCATGATTGAAGAACTGGCGACCTTGTTTGTAGCCGCGATGGCGATCTGTGGTCGGTTCCTGAACCAGAATCCGAATGGCATGAACGTCGTCGTTGGAATAGAGACCCGCATCGGCCCCCTGGTTGTGCCAGTTGAGTGGCATTCCATTTCCATGCGTTGTGAATGGATCGAGACCTCGCCAGGGATCGTTCCCGCCGGAAAAGGTCGCTGTCACTGATCCTGCGGGGACCGCGCCGTTTGGATAGCTTTCTCGTTTGTAGAGGCTGGATGATCCGATCAGCCCATATGGGGTTCCCACCGGAAGATGCGGTGACAGCTTTCCATCATTAGCCAGCCGGGGAATGTTACGAGGCTCATCGATTCCGTAGATCCGTTTGTACGGAACAACGGCACGAGGCCAGCTTTCGTTATAGTTGGGATCATTCTTGATCAGTCGCAGTTCGGCGGGTTCTTCAATCGGTTGCCCGTTCTTCAGCAGATAGATTCCACCATCAACCTGCGGCAGGTACGTGTACTGATGGTTGACAGGCCCGGGCGAATAGATCGTGAGCAGATGGTTATCGGGGGCGCCTGAAGGATGAGTGAACTTGCCGACGCGGGGCGAGTTCTTGTCGCCCGGAATCGAATAGTCGGCCGGCCCTTCTCCGTTGTCGGCAAACGGTGTCAGAGAAACAGCACCGGTTGGCGTGAACGGCAGGGAATACCACTTTCCTCGCCCATTATCGAAACGGCCGAACCGCAACGGAGGAACCTTGGGGTCTCGCATCCACCCCGGACCGAACGGCGCATAGCCTTCGGGCGGTGAAAGAGGCAGTTTCAGGTAGGCCCCGAATCCGCTGTTGTTCTGATTGTAGTACTCTTCAATGACAGGCGAGCCATCGGTCAACTGTGTCTGAAAATGAAAGCCGTTCGGTGCTCCCCCGGGGTCGAAGGCACTCACGAGTGGTCCCCAGTTGGTCCCATCAGGATGAATCGTCCAGACACCCCAGAGAATCTCGCTGCGAATCCCTTGTGATTCGAGCGAACTGAACATGATGCGCCCATCCGTCAGGACGACAGGATGCAGCGCCCCGGCCAGATTCAGATGGCCGATCTTTTCCAGGTTCGCGGGGTGCCGAACGGTTGGATCCAGATCGCTGTCGCGATCGTCCATCACAAAAAGCTGCAATGCGACGACGGGATATCCCTTCGAAGGACGAAAGCCTTCTCTGTTACTGGTGAAAGCAATTCGTCCGCCGGGCAACGGACACGGCCCCATGTTGAAGACACCATATGAGTAGTATGTCTTGCCATCTTCCTTCCGGGAGGCATTGCGGAAATCACTGGCCCAATCCCCTGCCCCTGTGTTTGGAGCGAATTGCTGATTGGTCAGCCGGACAATCTTTCGAGTTGCCAGATGAATCTTGAAGATGTCAGAGCCTCGGGCCGACGGCTCCCACTGATTCGGCTTTTGAAGATCGTAGAGGTGGACGTAGTAGACGGATTTGCCATCAAAGGAAACGACGGGGTCCGTGATCGAACCCGTTCCTCCTTCGACGAGCAATTCTTCGCCACCATCAGGATGCAACAGCATCAGGTCGGCACCCAATTCCATCGTGACGGGCTGAGAAAAGTCTGTGTAGAACCGCTTGTGAATCTGGTCACCAGCCCGCCGGGCTCGAACATAGACGATGTCGTAATCGATCTTCACCGAGTCATCTGTCGAGACATGCGGGACAGTGACATTGATCGGCTTCGTGCCCGGGTCCGCAAGCTTTCGCTCCTGTCCCAAGGCCGTTGTCCCAAGCATCAGCGAGAAAACAATTCCGACATGGAGCACTCGAGGGGAAAGGTGCGGCATTCGTTCAACCTTCTGTGAATCAAGGCGAGAATGTTACCCGTGAAACAAGCCTTTCAGTGCTTCGCCATCCGCCAGGTGATGGGGGCGATTCAACTGATCATAAATGTGACTGGCGGGATCGAATCCGAACCGCCAGTAAATCGTGGCGGCAAGGTCGGCGGGTGTGGTCGGATCCTTGGCGGGATAGGCACCAATCGCATCGCTCGCGCCGTGAATGGCTCCCCCTTGAACTCCTCCTCCTGCCAGCAGAACGCTGTAGCAGTCCGGCCAGTGATCACGACCAGCACCGCCGTTGATGATGGGGGTACGTCCAAACTCTCCCGTGGCGACAATCAACGTCGAATCGAGTAACCCTCGTTCTTCCAAGTCGCTGATCAAGGCCGCGAGTCCTTTGTCGGCAGGTGGGACCAGGTGCTCGCGATGTTGAGAGAAGTTGTTTGCATGGCTGTCCCAGTTCTGGCCCTGCTGCCTGAAATCATAGACATTGACAAACGGAACACCGGCTTCAACGAGTCGCCGGGCGACGAGCAGATTCTGGCCTCGCATGTGACGCGCGACCCCCGCACCGGGCGTATTCGCGGGAAGCACTCCATAGCGTTCGCGCATTTCGGGCGTCTCTTCAGAGATATCCAGGGCTCGGCGCACCTTCTCTGAACCAAGCAGCTGATAGGCCTTTTCATAGAACTGGTCGAATCCCACCTGAGATTTCGAACGGGCGGTCTGCAGTGATGTCAGCAGTTCTCGGCGAGAGCCGATGCGTTGAACAGGAAGCTCCTGCCGGATCGCCAGTTCTTCTGCAACGTAATGCTGCTTGTCAGGATCAACGGTGACTCGGAACGGGTCAAACGCACCTCCCAGGAAGCCGCCTCCCTGACACGGAGTCGGGACAACATTGTGGAACACAAACGGAAGAGCGGCGTGAGCCACATCGAGCCGACGGTCTCGCCACAGATAACTGAGTGTCCCGCCATGACAGGGATGGAACTGCGGGATCGGTGCAAATTCTTCTCGATCTCCCTGTGATGCCTGTTTGCCCGTATGAGTCTCAATCGACGCGGAATCGTGCAAACGATTCGTGTGATGCATACTTCGGATCAGAGCACAACAGTGCATCACCCGCGACATGTTCGGCAGGATTTCGCTGACCTGCAGGCCCGGTACCGAAGTCGCGATTGGTTGAAATTCGCCTCGAACCGTACTGGGAGAATTCGGCTTCAGATCGTACGTATCAAGATGACTGGGGCCACCATAGTAGAAGACGAAAATACACGCACGGATTGCGGAAGGTACTTTGATCCCGGATTGTTCTGCCCACGCCTGTGCTCCCCACAAGCCGCCGAGCGACATCGCCCCTGCTCCACCGAATTGAACAAAGCGTCGGCGCGTCAGTTCCAGCGAATTGGGATCATTCGTCATATCAGACCTTCCACCAGCGGATCAAACTTCCACAACACGCATTCTAAACGATGGATGAGTCCAAAGTCACGGCTGGTTTGATGAGTTACGATGAGTTAGGAAGAGTCAGGGTGCAGTCGTTAATTGGTGGTGACACGGCGAATCGATTGAGAGAACCCAAATCTAGGGTGCCACGGTTTTGGAGTCCGCGACAAAGCCGTGCGTTTCCAGCGGAATGTCGTAGTGCGGCGCGATTCGCACGTGGTTGGCGATTCACGTGGCTCCACGAGCGAAGACACGGCCTTGTCGCGGACTCCAAAACCGTGGCACCCCGCATGGACGGCTTCCTGTGACTACCATGGAACGACTGCGCCCCGAAGCGTCGGGTGTGATCGGTAATTACGGGTCGACTCGGTTCGCCTCTCGAATTCAGTTTACCACAGGGGACACAGAGGGAGCACTGAGGAAAACTGGTAACCTCGCGATCACCGTTCGATGACTCATCGCGTTTCACACGCCCCCGTTTTTCAAAATCAGAATGGGACAAACTCGCTTAGAGGGGCTGCCAGGGCAGACGGGTGGGACTGAGAATTCAACTGTCCTGCGAATGTGCCGCGTTTAGATTTCTTTGGTCTGACTGAGTTCCTGTGAACCAGGCAATTGCGAGGCTAACGACAATGATCAATGGGATCAGGATCATTCTCAGTGCATACCACAGATCCACGAGGCCGGTCATTTGCATTTCAGCACTCGACATTTCCATCCCCATATCGGTGAACTTTGGTTGATCGAGGTCGAAATCTGCAGGTAGCTCGCCTCGTTCTTTTGCTTCAGCGAGCGCCTTACGCGTTCGTTCGTGAATTGTTCTTTCCGCTTGACGAACATTCAGTGAAATCGCGCCGATTACGAACCCTGAAATCAACAACGCCACCAGGTATCTCATCGCTGATGCACTCAACTTTCATTGTGATGGTGAACTTCATCGACAGGCCGGATCATGGCGTTTGCGAAAAAGGCGATGACCAGTAGTCCGGCCATGGTCAGCATTGTCGTGCTGTAGAGTGTGCTGGAGGGATCGAGAGTTCCCGGGGGTGCGATCGCCATCAGCTTCGGCAGCGTGATCGACTTCTTCTCGATCAAGGAACTCAGTTGATCGATGGGGACACCGAATGTTTTTTCGAATAAAGCGGGATCAACTTTCGATGCCAGATCCATCAAAGCCTGGCGCAAAGACCTGTCTCGCAGGTAGGTTGTCAGCACCGGGCCGAGCACTCCTGCAGTACTCCATGCCGTCAGCAGTCGTCCGTGAATTCCGCCGACGAATCGAGTCCCGAACAAGTCAGACAGGTATGCCGGGATCGCGGCAAATCCTCCTCCGTACATGGTGAAGATGAGCATCGTCACAATGTAGAAGGCAATCAACCACTGAACTGACGGACTTTGACTTTGGCACGTCGCGATCCAGGGAATCGAGGCATACAGGGCAGCCCCGAGAGCGAAGAAAATTGCGTACACTCGCTGGCGTCCCAGGTAGTCTGACGCCGTAGACCATGCAAACCGACCCAGCATGTTGAAGACACTCATCATCAAGACAAATGTTGCCGCGAACGAACTGGTGACAATCGTGGGTAACGTCGTCCCGAAGATCTCGCCGATCATGGTCTTCGCAACTCCCAGCACTCCAATCCCTGCCGTGACGTTGAAGCAGAGCACAACCCAGAGCAGGTAGAATTGCGGTGTCTTGATCGCCTGATCTGCATTCACATCGTGCCGAGTAATCATGGAACGCGAAACAGTCGGCTCGGGCGGAACCCACCCCGCAGGCTTCCAGTCCGTTGCAGGAATTCGATAGGAAAACGAAGCAATCACCATTACCAGAAAGTAGCCGATCCCCAGGACAAAAAACGTCTCGGCAATCCCCATTCGGCCGGTCCCAACGACGTAGACTCCGGGTTGCTCCTTAACCAGCATCTGTCCGACTTCATTGGGGCTGACGACCACGACTTCGCGTGAAGTTCCCTCCACCATCGCAAACCGACGTCCCGATTCTGTCTTCAGGGGGACCTGTTCAATGGTCCCGAGATACTGCGGTGATTGATAGAAATGTTTGATCAGCGATTCCTTGAGCGGGGCACCGATAATGGCACCACCTCCGAAACCCATGATGGCCAGCCCGGTCGCCATTCCGCGCCGGTCGGGAAACCACTTGATCAGCGTACTGACGGGCGAAACGTAGCCGAGTCCCAGTCCGATTCCGCCAATGACGCCGTATCCCAGATACAGCAGCCAGGATTGATGAAGCAGGATGCCGACGCCGCCAACCAGAAATCCACCACCCCAGCAACAGGCCGAAACGACTCCCACACATCTCGGCCCGACTCGTTCAAGCCACTTCCCGGCGACTGCTGCCGAGAGCCCAAGGGAGACGATCGCGACTGTGAAAATCCAGGTCACCTGCGTCAGAGTCCAGTCGTCGGCAGCACTCGCCACAACACCGCGAACCCTCATCAACGGCGGATTGAAAACACTCCACGCGTAGACAGATCCGATGCACAAATGAATCGCAATCGACGCCGGCGGAACTCGCCAGCGATTAAATCCTGCCGGTGCAATGATCCGTTCTTTTGCCAGCAACCCCGCCATCCATCGTCCCTTTGTTGGTCGCCCTTCACAGCAGACCGGTAACTGGAATGAAACTCCCGGTGCAGCAGGGAGCATACACATCCCTGTCATTCTTGGCGCTCTACTCAAGGATTGCACGTGGGCAAATGCTTCAAGCGCCGGCCCACCATCAGGACGCGATGAGAAATGCTGGTGGGCCCGCGCGGCGAAGCGCCACTTGTCCCGCCCTACGTTTGCGATGTGTTCACTTCGAGCCAGAGTCGATACCGTCTGTTACGATTCGAACCGGGGCTAGCGCCCACCGGCTGATGGCGCAACTCGAAATCGAGGTGTTTCCAAACAAATCACGTTCAACGACATGTTTCCGCAATCACCCCATCAGCCGGTACGCGCTACGGCCTGTTGATTTAATCTGTTTTGGCAATGTGAAGCCTGTTTCCCCCCTGACCCCCGTCGTGCTGTTTGCGCAGCATGAGCGGGGTGAGGTGTGGGCATCAAGTTATCCAGAGGCATTTGGCAACGGGGAGGTGACTCCCAGCGCGTGGCCGGGGCCGGGCCTGCTTCTCAGGTTGATTAATTTGTGGAGATTGAATGCCGTCGTGATCCAACGCCATTCCTGCCGGACCCGCTCCAGCCCACGTGAGAAGAACTGCCGTATACCATAGTGCTGCTTGATAATTGCAAACGGGTGCTCCGCCACTTCCCGTCGCCGCGCATATTTCTGCTTTGCCTCTGGCGTCGACATGCGCTGTGCCAGCGCTTCCCGCAGATGGTCATGCTCGAAGCGGCTGATTTCACGAATGGTGACTCCAGGCTTCAGGCATCGCTCACGTAGCGGGCACGTGGCACACTTTGTCGCGTCTGACTTGTAACGACGACGGACCTGATTTCCTGTTTTCAGTTTTTCGGTGCTTGTGGTCGCCAACGGCAGTGCCTGCGCTGCGGGACACCAGTAACAGTCCTGGCTGGCATCATAAACGAAGGCATCCTTGTCCAACTGCGTGAGCTTCTTTCCGTCAACCGTAATGGAGGCTACAGGCAACTGATCCCAGGATTTCTGTGGGACCGGTTGCGACAGATCCGGCCGACGGGCGGGGTTGGTCGTCGGGTCTGCCATCTTGATCGGTGAGTACAAGGTGACGCCACGGTCTTCCAGCAGTTGCAGATTTGCCCCGTTGCACAGCATGCCGTCTGCCAGCATTTCCGCGGGAGGCGATGACAGGCCGAAGTCCTGCTGGACGAGATCTAACAGAGGAATCAGGGACTGTTCTTCGTTGGTCATGGCAATGACATCGCATGCCACGATAAACCCGGACTGGGTGTCCACCATTGACTCTGGAGTGTAGTTGGGCGCAAAGCCCCCGTTCTTGTTCGGCGTTACGCGAGATTGGCAGTCCGTCAGGGGGATGCGACTGGGAACCGTTTCTCCCGCCGCTTCCACACGCTGAAGTTCCTGAAGTGCTGCTTCGACCCGCTTCAGGCGGCCTGAGACATCCGCCAGTTCCTCTGGCAAATTCTGAACGTCGGCTGTGGCAGCGAGAGCGTCGTCCCGGGCATCCTCCGCTGACATCCGCTCCTGAAGTGCGTCATACCGCTTCTTCAGTTCGTCCCGACATTGTTTCAGCTCGCTGGAAGAATACGTCGCACTGCGACGATTATTGGCACGCAACCGTGTCCCATCGAAGGCCAGTTGTTCCAGAGGTAATAACTGCATCTGGCGAGCGACCAAACCCACTTGGATGAACAAATCCCTCAGAGCGACCGTATGTGCCTGGCGAAACTTGCTCAACGTCGTGTGATCGATGCTGCGACCTTCCGCCAACCAGCGGAAGTCGAGCCGGAAGGAAAGCGACTCCTCAAGGGCCCGGCTGGACCGAACACCCTTCATCAGACCATACAGAAGAATGCTTGCCATCACTCGCGGATGAATGGGAGGCTGTCCTAGATGAAGGTCGTACGATTTCTCCCAGTTCGACCAGTCCAGTTGGCTTAAAATTTCATCCAGAAGACGAACACAATGCGATCCGCCAACCACTTCATCCAATCGAGTCGGAAACAGAACGATCTGATCCCGACGCTCGGGGGCGTCCGACCAGTAACTCTCCCCTATTCGCATGGATTCCCTTCCTCAAGACAACTCGTACCATTCGGCACCTAACATATTCCATACGCTGATTAAATCAACAGGCCGGCTAGCGTCCGGTTATCTTTTGCTTCTCGACAGACATCCAATGAAAGACTGAAGTGACGATTCGTTTGGCAGTCTTG
>CAXBSB010000214.1:0-13243 GCA_963977965.1 uncultured Schlesneria sp. | reverse complement strand
GGGGCGTTTGTTGCTGACCGCGAAGGAGACGCATTCTCGTTCGATGGGTATGCCGAACGGATCGAAGCCATTCAGTCCTGCGGTGGGACTCCTGCGATCTTCCAGTCGTATGGACTAACGCGACAGGCAGGACCCGAGATTGTGCGCAGCTACCAGAGGCTGGCGTCGGTCTGTGATCGGTTTATCGGATTTGAGCTGACAACGGATCTGGCTCCCTTCGGAGCGATCTATGATCTGCAGACGTATGCAGGAATGATGTCAATCCCGCAGTGCGTGGGTGCGAAGCATTCCTCCTTTCATCGGGAACCCGAATGGGAGCGACTGAAACTGCGTAACGCAACGCGTCCCGATTTCGCGGTCTACACAGGAAATGATTTCGCCATCGACATGATCATGTATGGCAGCGACTACCTGCTGGGCCTCAGCAGCTTCGCTCCGGATCTGTTTGCGATTCGGGATACGTACTGGGAATCGGGAGACCCTCGATTCTACGAATTGAATGATCAGCTTCAGTATCTGGGGTACTTCGCATTTCGGGCTCCTTCGAGCGCGTATAAGCATTCATGTGCCCAGTTCCTGAAGCTGCGTGGCTGGATCGGATGCGATCGAACTCATCCCAAGGCAAATTCGCGGCCAGAGAGTGATATCGCAATCTTGCGAGAACTCGGGCAGCGAATGCGCGTGGTCGAGTAGAGCCTTGCGTCACGCAACCAGCAGTTTAATGGCCCGCGAAAACCACTTACCCTAACCACGGTTCAGTGCTGAACGAAGTACAATGCGAGTACGGCGCCGTGCTGCCAAACTTAACCAAGGAAAAACAGTGACAACACCCCTCGAAGTCGATTGCCAGGCCGTTAAGAAGAAACTGGACGCTGGTGAATCCTTTTTGTTTCTCGACTGCCGCGAGCCCAGCGAATATGCGACCGCCAGGATCGCTGGTACGACCCTGATCCCCATGGGAGAAATCACGGGACGCGTGGCCGAAATCGAATCGTACCGTGACAGCGAAATCGTCGTTCACTGTCATCACGGCGGTCGAAGCCTGCGAGTTACCAACTGGCTGCGGCAACAGGGGTTCACGAAGGCCATGAACATGGCAGGCGGGATTGATCAATGGTCACAGGTGATCGATCCCTCAGTTCCGCGCTATTGATGGAACTGCGTTCGTCGCGAGCATTCAATGCGTAGAATCATTTTCCGAGTGGCACGCCCAGACATTTCGGGATGGGCGCGGTCTTCAGTTGGCTTTTGCAGCCGCAGCGCGAACAGTCTCGACCGACAATTCACGAAGCGCAGACCACGCCCTTCGAAGACTCATGGCGTGCCACACCTTCAGCTCCAGTCGGCACTCAAGCTGCGTTCGATACCGATGAATCGACCGAAAAACTGAACCCCGCCCGAAAGCGGGGTTTGTTTTCGAATTTCAGTGACCGCCCTTGCCTTCGATTGGGGGCCCCATGGGATCACGGCGTTCGGTGATCACGGGACAATTCGGGGCCATTTCGGCGTTCAAAACCTTATAATCGGCCCATTCGGCGGGAAGGTTGTCTTCGTGGAAGATCGCGGCGGGCGGACATTCGGGGACGCACGCTTCGCAGTCGATGCATTCTTCAGGGTGGATGAAGAGCATCGCTTCCCCTTCGTAAAAACATTCGACGGGGCAAACCGTCACACAGTCAGTGTACTTGCAGTTGAAGCAGGGCTCGGCGACCACATGCGTCATGTGAGACTCACTTTCCCAAAAACGTAAGAATAGAGGTCAAAAAGCTTAAAGCAATGGTCACCCAGCGGAAACCAAGCTAAGTGTCCGCTGAACAGGTTCAATTCATTTTCCATCCACAAATCGGCGAAATCTTAGGCCCGGCTTGAGGGTGCGTCAAGAATCGTGTGGTCGGATTCTCGTTGGCGGGAATCCGACTTGCCAGCCCCGGTAGACTACTCGGACAGGGATTGTCGTGAATAGTCGTCTTGCCGAAGCTGCAATTCAGGAATAGAGTTACGTACATGGAGGAGGATTCACCCAGGCTCAGCCTTCCCAGGTTTCCGTTGCCGGGGCTTGTTTTTTGAACGACAGGTGTTGCCGTGCCTCTACTCGAAGAAGATCGAATACTGTTGTCACGCTGTCTGGAACGCGAACCGGGCGGCTGGAAGGCATTCGTTGACCGATTTTCCGGACTCTTCGTCCAGGTGATCCAGCACACGGCCCACGCCCGCAGTATTTCCCTCTCCACGCACGACATTGATGATCTGGCAGCCGACGTTTTCCTGGCCTTGCTGGCAAACGATTCCGACGTCCTGCGACGATTCCGGGGGGACTCGACGCTGAAGACCTATCTCACCGTCATCTGTCGCAGAATTGTCGTCCATGAAATGATACGCCGACGGATGGCAGAGGAACTCGGCCATGTGAAGGCTTCCGGCTCAACACTGGAACGAGCCAACGTCGGCGAAGGTGATGCCTCCACTCGAATCGAAAACCGGGAACTCGTTCAGCGCATGCTGGAGGGACTCAGCGAAACAGAAGCGACCGTCGTCCGTCAGTTCCACCTCGAAGGCCGGACCTATCACGAGATTGCCAGAGAGTTGGGCATCCCCGAAAATTCCATCGGTCCGATTCTGACCCGCTCACGCGAGAAGCTTCGCAACAGTTCGCTGGCGAGCGTGTCCGACTGAGTTCAGTCCATGCTTTCGAACATCACTCTGGGCGGGTGAAAACCAGTTCTTCCTATCACGATGCCTCAGGCGATGGCGGCCCATACCTCTGTGACTCGGCGCGACTCAAGAAAAAAGTTCTTCAAAAAGTCGGCGTATCATTTGCGGTCTGGCTCACCTGCCGTTAATGTGTCGCCGTCGAACGCCTGAGCCACCATCATTGATGCAGATGGCCATCCAACGGCTTGGATGCAAGGCGTCATGAAATCGAGTTCACCGTGTCAAAGTCATTGGGCCTGACACTGCGACATTCAGGGATGATCCTTCGGCATGGAAGCCGATTTTCTTTCCGATGAACTCATTGCGATCTGGTGTTCGTTGAGCTGACATTCATGCGGAATGTTTGTTCAACGCGGTCTCAATTTCCCTCTTCTGCCACAACACGGCCACTTCGTTTGTGGCCGTTGAGGCCATCCGGAAAATCTCTGCCACCCAAAAAGCGATCACCGCTTCATTTCTGAAGCGGCGATCAGGGTTTGCGATCACGAGTGGACTACGGGTCGACTATCAGAACGTTCCCCAACCGAACGGCTGTTCGCCGAATATTGCATTACCGTAGTTGTCACCGTTCTGATCCAATGATGTTCCGTTTGGAACCACAAAGTCGATCAGGAATTGGGACTGATCGCTGTCGGTACTGATGCGGAACGTGCTGTCGCCTACACCTGGATACAGGTAAGTCTGATTTGCCACAGGACCCGTGAACGGACTCACAGTACGTGAGGCTTGTCGCTGAGCATTACGTCGTCGAGTGGCACTGGTGAATGGTCCCGGAGCACCTTGCGACGTCAACCGTGATTTAAACAACCCATCGGCATCGTTGTAGTACGCCACGGTTTGATTCGAGTTGGTCGCAGTTGCTGTTCCAATACCTGCACTGTTATTCACATCTGTCGTATCAAAGGTATTATTGTGGAAATGCACGTCCAACCGTGCGAGCGGGTCGGACTGGTAGCCTGCTGTATTGAATGTTGGCGGGTTAGCCGTCGGATCCCACGCCGTTCCTGTACCTGGAGTGCCCGTCGAGGTGAACGACTGGAACAGGATGTCATCACCGAAGTTTCCGCCAAACTGGTTGTTGTCCACAACCATCGTCACCCCACCGCGTCCCGTTGATTCACCAAACGGGTTGCCGCCGATGGCAATAGCAGATCCGACGCTCGCAAATCCGCCTGGATCGTTTACAGACGTCGAAGCATCGCTGGTACCAACCTTCACGACCAGACCTGTTGCCGAAGGAGCAACTGGGAACGCACTCGTGCTGAATCCGTTACCAATCACCTGGTTGTTAGTAAACTGCATTTCGATGATCGGAACAGCAAATACACTTCCGTTCTGATCCAATGGATCGGTACTGCGATTGAACTGGTTTTGCGTTGTGGATGACGTGTTCACGACATACACGCCTTCCAGCAGGTTGCGATTGACAATGTTCTGGTCCATCAGGACCTGTATGAAGTTACCGCCACGGTTCAGGATATCAACACCCCGTCCATCGTTGAAGGCGATATTGTTCTTCACGATTTGTACCTGCGAAGAGCCAAAGGAGCCCTGAACAATTGAGTACTCGATACCATCACCGATGTTGTTGATAATCTGGTTGTTGACGATCGTCAGATTGCTCGTCGGACGAACGTTGGCCTTCACACCGGCTGTTTCGTTGATCGTCCCCACGGTACCAGCCGTTCCGTTGAGCGAGATAACGTTGCTTCCAATCGTAACTTCACCGGGCCCTTCAACGTTAACACCGTTGCGATGGTTTGCAGAGATCAGGTTGCCCAAGGTTGTGTCGACAGGATCACCAATGACAAGCGTCGTCATCGAGGAGTTCAGATCGATACCGTCCAGGTTATTGCCCGTAATCGTATTGCGGGTCACGAGCCCAGCCAGGAATCGCAAGTCGGTCGCAGTATTGGCTTGTTCAACCGAGTGAATCCCGCTGCCGAATACAGGGTCCAACAAAGTGCCGTTGTTGGTGATGACGTTTCGATCGATCGTTGCAAAGATCGACGAATCGGCTTCCACTCGCAACTGAATCCCGTCCAACCCGTTGGTGCTGACGGTGTTCTGGTTGATGGTGTACGTATCCTGGTTCACCAGGTTTGATGCCACCAATCGGATACCGTTCAGACTGTTGCTGAGAACAGAGTTGTTCAGGATCTGCATCCCGTTGACTTCACCGTTGGAAGTACGATTGACTTCGATCCCGTTTCCGAGGTTCGACTGGATCAGGTTCCCCAGATCGGATGTGGCACCGCCGATCAGGAATCCGTTGATGGACGCGAATTCAGACACGACCGCGTGCCCTGTCACGTCGAAGCGGATCCCGTCACCCGCGTTGCTGGAGATCGTTGATCGACGGATGAAGCCGGTCAGAGATGCGGTGTCCTGGAGCACGAAGGCAACACCTTCACCGTTGAATGTCGTGTTCGTACCATTCACAACACCAGACAGGTTATGTGTGTCGATTGTGACCAGGTTGACCGAGTCACCCTTCAGAATCAGCCCGATGTCTGCATCGCGGTTACTCGCGAACGTGTTCGCGTTGGACGACTTGTTGTCACCGAACGCAAACAGGACACCACCACCATCCACCGTACCGCCGACACCTCGGCCCGCGGTATTCGCTCCACCGACAAAGCTGTTCTGGCTGATGAAGGTCATCGCCCCTGCACTTGCAGAAGTCACAACATTCGTCGTGTTGAACAGAATCCCCTCAACACCTGCCGTTGTGCGGTTAAAGTTGTTGTTGGAAATCTGGAAGATGTTGTTGAAGGCCACAGGTGTCTGTGGAGTCACCCCACCGAAGAACAGCCCCGAGCGGGTGTTGTTCGAGAAGTCGTTGCCAACCGACGGAGTGTCACCACCGATTGCGGTCGTGTTGAAGACGCCACCGTTGCTGTTAACAATGCTCAAGCCATCCTGACCGTTACCGGTCGCAACGCTCGACTGGATATTCGTGACGTTGATTGTCCCGCCATCCAGGAAGAAGCCAATCCCGTCAGCCTTGTTGCCCGTCGCAGTGATCCCCGCAAGATCCGTGTTGATCACACCACCCGTTGCTGTCTGGAACTTCAAGCCGTCACCGACTGTACCTGTACCGTTGTTGGTGAAGATGTTCTTCGAGGTCGTCGATGTCGCCTGAACGTTGATCGTTCCCGATTGAGCATTAACCAGCAATCCGTTCAAACCGTTGCCCGTAAAGGTGTTTCCTGTGAGCGGATCAGTGATTGTGATCTTGCCATTGTTCAGTGTATTCAGGTTCAGGCCGTTCTGACCGTTCGATCCAAACGTTGTGCCAGTGATGGCCTTGAGGGTGATTGATGCGTTGTCCGACTGAACGAGCAGACCATCACCCTTGTTGGTACTGAACGTATCACCTGTTGTCGCACCACCAGCCGGTGGACCGACAATGTCTGTTGTCACGTTCAACCCGCTGCCGGCACTTGCAGCCAGGATTGCTCCCGAACCTTCGTTGCCGTTGGTGGTATTATCCGTGTAGGAACTGAGAGTCATCAGGCTACCCGCACCATCAGCATTGGCTTTGAAGCCGAAGCCAGGTGTTGGAGTGGCAGTTGAACCGGTCGTGTTGTTGTTGAGGGTATTCCCCTGCACATCCGCGTTAAACTTGCCACCAGCCAGTGCTTCCAATTGAATCCCTGCGCCACTGCCACTGACAGTGTTGTTCAGGATTCCCAGTTTCTGCGTAGTACTGGTTGGATCGTTGGCATTGATGACAGCGGTAGGACCGGTCGCCACAAAGTGCATCCCGATTCCCATCGTCAACAATCCGTCACCATTGGTATCTTCACCTTTGATCACGTCCAGGACACCGTTACCGTTGGCGTCTTCACCCTTGACCCCGCTGATCGTGTTCTTCTGTGCCAGGAGGCTCAGCGTGCCAGCGGTCTGAGTCACGTCAAACCCGCGATTCGACTGGAACCCAACAGCAGATCCCGTGGATGGTCCTCCCACGACGGTGTTGGTATCGAGAATACCAAGTGCATCCCCGCTGTGAGTCAGCATCACCCCCATCTGCGTATTGGTGAAGGTATTGTTGTTGATGTTGAAGCCGTTCGTGATCCCACCGGCCTTGCTGACAATCCCGTAGTTCTGGACTCCCAGTGGTGTCGCACCGTTGATTGTCAGGCCAGAAACTTCATTGTTGTTGGCCAGGGTAATGACGTTTCCGCCAGCCACCTGGTCATTAACAAGAATTGGCGTTGCGACCGAAGTCGAACACTTGAAGCTGAAGGTCTTCCCATCGGGTGTCGCAAACGTATGAGCGATTCCACCGCCCCACAAATGCTGGTTATTCATCAACTGCAATCCCAGGCCGGGTGCCGCAGTACCGAGACCAGTATCGAGATTCGTACTCTTTCCGTCCGTACGACCGTCAACAACGATCACGTCATACGCAGCCTTTTGCGCCGCAGTCAGGCTGTTGTACTGGGCGATCGAGTTAAACGGATTCTCGTCCGTACCGGTCCCCGTCGTCGTATTATTCGGATCGATGAAGGCAACAAAGTACGGCTTGTTCGTCAACGGGTTGATGGCCGCTTCGTTCGTCTTGACCTGGTCAACATGGGTGATCGCCCGGAACTGACGGAAGACAGATGTCGTCAGACGATCTTTGACGGTTGGATTCCGCAGCCATTTGCTCGGCATTCCATCCGGCAACGCCACGAACACCTGGAACTGCGTGTTGAACCCGAACGTGTGGTCTTTGGTCCACTGAACACCGAACGAAACATCTTCATTGATCTGCGAAATGAACCGACCACTTGCCCCTGTGAAGCTTCCACCGGCTTGACCGGCACCCATGAAGTGATATCCGCCGACATAGGCATTGACGCCGTATCGACCGACCAGTGGCAAAGGTCCCCCGACTTCCGCATCAAACCCGGTAAACGCTTGAGCGACCTGAGTCGTTCGCTGGAAGACGATGTTGTTTCCCAGACATGAAGCCGTGCTGGCAAGAGAAGAATAGCCCGCATGATCGTGCTTCCCCGCTGGGATATATCCGTTAACACGATAATCGACGTATCGTCCCAGTGATTCGAAGCTCAAACCGATCTGGTTGAAGTTGGGGCCAATCCCGCCCGTGGAGTTATCGTACCAGGCAGAAAGGCCGGTGATCCGGTCGTATTCACGCATCCACCAGCGCCAGCCAACCCCGACGTTGGCTCCGCCACCCTGGTTGTCATAGGTCACAAGACCGCGAGCGTCCAGGAAGACGATCGCTTCATCTGATTCGATGGCATAGGGAATGAAGGCCCCGATGTTGGTATAGCCACCGCCGTAATACAGGCCTCCACCGCGCGAGTCGACATTGAACTTCGGCTGGAAGACCCGATCAACCGGCGTCACACCGAAGTACCCGCCGGGACTCACTCCTCCCTGGTTGGCACCTGCGATGCTCTCCATCGGGCTCAACGGGGCGGGTGCCTGCTGCGCCTGAGCCAGAGCCGGCGGTCGTCCCAGTTGGACGGTTCCCTCACTCGACTGCGGCGACGCTTGCGCGGCTGCCGGAGGTTGCCCCAGTTTCACGGTCCCTTCAGACTCGCTCGGCAATTGTGCGACGGCGACGCCCGTCAATGCCGCCCAAGTCATAAGTCCGGCCAAACACCGCTTGATTCGAAGATTCATCGGTTGCTCCAGCGACTGCTGAGAAAACCTAGCACGCCACCCTGTTCAACAACAATTTCCGTTGCCCCGGCGCAGTGCGGGACATTAACGGTTACTCCGCCTATAGCGGTTATCCGTAGTTTTCGGAAAAGTGGGGCAATGCGGTTGAGTGAATTACCGCTACAAAACGCACTTTCGGTACAAGCCGTACAGTTTGACATGGCTGTCGCAGGTTTGGCCGATCGGCATCGCAAAGAAATCTGCTGGTTTCGGAGAAGTTCGCCGGTTGGGTCTTCGGATCTTTCGAGGCTCATTCGGCAACTTTTGCCGATCGGATGATGTCTCAGGCTTGTGGAACCCATTCGCCAAGAAAGGTCAACTCGCGAAAAAGGGGCTCGGGAAATCAGTCGGGAAATTGGCAGGTTAAAACTACGAATTAGGCCAGGTTAAAACGGCACCGGCCTTTGCGAAATCAGCAGGGCAATCTCTTTTTTTCTAAGTAGGGTCGGACAAGCTCGCTTCGAGCGCCGGCCCACCATCAGGAAATGTGAGAAATCTGGTGGGCCTGCGCGGCGAAGCGCCACTTGTCCTACCCTACGCCCTGCCCAGCTTCAAAAAGGTACTGGCCTTTGCGAAATCAGCAGCCCGAATTGACAGTGCCGGGATGCAGGGTAGAATTCATCTACCGCTCATCCTTCCTGCACTCTTCGCGGGCGACACGAGTGGACACACGCTGCCGTTGAGACAGACATTCAGGTTTCTGGAATTCGCCGCGTGCCGTGCCCAGGCTTCCTGCCCGTCATTCCGCCCGAATTCCCGGCTGACAAATTGTCCGCTGGCAAGGAGACAATCATGGTTCCTCTCGCATTCCTCGGTACGTGGGAATTGGTCCTGTTTTTTGGAATCGCACTCCTTTTGTTCGGCGGCAGCCGCTTACCGACATTGTTTCGTTCTCTCGGTCAAAGTGTGACAGAATTCAAGAAGGGCATCCACGACGATGAAGCGGATGCCAACCTCGACTCGAAAAAATCCGAGGCCAAGTAACATCAATCCCCATTTGGAGGTAGGAATCATGTTTCCCATCGCATTTCTCCCAAGTCTCGGCCCCGGCGAAATGATGCTGATTGGCGGGATTGCACTGTTACTCTTTGGAAAAAATCTTCCAAAGGTCGCTCGCGATGCCGGCAAGGCAATCGTCGAGTTCAAAAAAGGGATGTCAGGGATCGAGAACACAATCGACGACGCTGTCCATTCCAAACCGGAATCCAGCAACGCAACCCGACCGGCCCCCGTCGAAGAAAAGGTCGAGACCACTGCCCCCAAGTTTGAACCGCCGACGTCAGAGCCGATCGCGGAGACGAATTCATCCGCCGCCGCAGGTTCGACAACCTGAGATTGGCTGACGGCGACACCTGAATCGCTACCTTACTGAGAAACCCCGGTATCCTTGATGCCGGGGTTCTTTTCTTGAATGTGCCCCGATCTGAAAATGCGGGGACTCGCGGATTGGACAATTCAGCGGATGCGCTCGCGGCAGTTCGATCGAGTTGTCAGAATATCTAACGACTTCCAAAGTCGGCATTGGTTCCATGTTCCGAACCGATTCTGACTTATTCGAAACCGGCGGTCCCAACGAAAACGCAGAGACATGAATCTACACCAGGAATACTTGAAGGCCGTTACGCGCCGCCATTTCTTCGGGCAGGCCGGGGTTGGACTGGGAGCGGTCGCTCTGGCGACCTTGTTGCAGCGCGATGGTGTGGCCAGAGATTCGAATCGTTCTACAAATCCGCTGGCACCCAGGAAACCGCCGCTCCCCGCAAAAGCCAAGCACGTTATTTATCTGCACATGGCCGGCAGTCCCACGCAGCTCGATCTCTTCGACTACAAGCCGACTCTGCAGAAGTACAACGGCAAGCCCTGCCCGAAAGAATACCTCGAAGGAAAGAGATTCGCCTTCATTCAGGGGGTCCCCAACATGCTGGGGACTCCCTTCAATTTTGCAAAACACGGTAAATCGGGTGCGGAACTGAGCGAAGTCTGGAAGTTTCTGCCGGAAGTCATCGACGACATCGCCATCGTGAAGTCGATGCAGACGGAACAGTTTAATCACGCCCCTGCACAGCTTTTCCTGCATACCGGAACCAATCTGTTCGGCGGGGCATCGCTCGGGTCGTGGGCCACCTATGGACTCGGCTCCGAAAACGAAGACTTGCCCGGGTTCGTGGTTCTCACCAGTGGCGGAAAAACCCCGGATGCTGGCAAGAGTGTCTGGGGAAGTGGCTTTCTCCCCTCGATCTACCAGGGTGTTCAATGCCGTTCGCCAGGTGATCCCGTTTTATTCCTGTCGAACCCCGCTGGCCTCGATCGAAACGGACGACGCGAGACGCTGGATGCTCTGAAGACATTGAACGAATTTCAGGCTGAAAAACTAGGTGACCCCGAAACGATCACACGGATCGCACAATACGAACTCGCCTATCGAATGCAGATGGCAGTTCCCGAGGTAATGGACATCTCGAAGGAACCGCAGCACATTCTCGACATGTACGGAGCCCGGCCGGGATTTGTTCCGGAATCAGAAGGGGCCGCAGACCCGCGAGTCCTCTACAAGGGGACGGATGCCGCTCTGGCTAACAACTGCCTGCTGGCACGGCGACTGGTTGAAGCAGGGGTTCGGTTTGTCCAACTCTATGACTGGGGCTGGGACCATCATGGAGTAAGCCCTGGTGAACACATCCCGACGATCCTGCCCATCAAAGTTCAACAGATTGACCGGGCCTTGACCGCATTGATCAAGGACTTGAAACAACGCGGACTGTTTGACGAAACGCTGATCATCTGGGGTGGTGAGTTTGGTCGAACCCCAATGCAACAGAACAACGCTCCGAACCAGCCGTACATTGGCCGTGATCACCATCCATACGCATTTTCGATGATGCTGGCCGGGGGCGGGATCAAGGGGGGACAGACGTACGGCCAGACGGATGACATCGGCTATTACATCACCGAGAACCCGATGGACATCCGCGACCTGCAGGCGACCATCCTGCACTTGCTCGGGATCGATCCTTTCAAGCTGACATACAGTTTCCAGGGACTCGACCAGCGATTGATCGGTGCTGAAGGTAAAGCAAAGCTCCATCCAGCTCTGTTAAGTTGAATCAGGAAGCCAGAAGCTGTCTGCAGCAATGGCGGTTGAGAAAGGGATTTGATGTCATCTGAGTCTGTTCGCAGCCCTGAGTTGCTGCACCGGGTCTCCAGTCACCTGTTGATCATCGATGTTCAGGAAAAGCTGGTCGCGACTCTTGCCGAAGGAACACGGCGATCACTCGTCGATTCGTGCCGATTCCTGGCAGAAGGTGCCAAGATCCTGGGTGTGCCGGTCGCGATTACCGAACAGTATCCGCAAGGCTTGGGCTCGACCGATGCCGCACTGCGAGATTTCAGCGAAACACGACCGTCGAAGAAGCGATTCAGCGCGGTCGAGTGCCTCGGCTGGGCATCTGCATCAGAAGCACCACAGGATCGATTTCAGATCGTTGTGGCCGGGATGGAGACTCACGTCTGCGTCCTGCAGACGGTCTTCGACCTGCTTGCCAGCGGCTACCAGGTCTATGTCGTCGTTGATGCCATTGCGTCGCGAGGAGAGATCGATCAGCGGGTCGCGTTGGATCGAATGGCCAATGCGGGCGCTGTCCTGACGACTGCTGAAGGAGTCCTGTTTGAATGGGCCGAGACGGCCGAGGCCCCTGAATTCAAGCAATTGAGCGGGCTGGTGAAATCGCGATTCGCAAACCGATGAGTCATGCACATTCGCTTCGCACTGCGAGTGATAAACAGGGCAACGGACCATGGACCCTTTGAAAAAACTGCTGGACGCCAAGACTCTCAACAAGTTGAAGGGCCTGGAACTGAAGGCCCGGTTGATTGTCGAAGGGTACGTCTCGGGTTTGCACAAGTCCCCGTACCATGGTTTCTCCGTCGAATTTGCCGAGCATCGCGAATACGTTCCGGGTGATGACCTGCGATATGTCGACTGGAAGGTCTACGGAAAAAGCGACCGGATCTATCTGAAGCAGTATGACGAAGAGACAAACTTTGCCTGTCACCTGCTGGTCGACAGCAGCGAATCGATGTCATATCGATCCAACAAGGCAACCTTTTCGAAGTTCGAGTACGCTCAGCATGTCGCCGCGTCGCTGGCCTACATGATCATCCACCAGCAGGACGCCGCCGGCCTGGCAACGTTTGATGCGACCGTTGGAACAGTCCTGCGTCCGGCAAGTACACCAGCACAATTGCGTCAACTCTGCCATATCCTGGATGAAACCCAGCCGCACGGTGAAACATCAATCGGCCCGATCCTTCATGACCTGGCCGAGCGAATCAAGCGACGAGGCCTGGTCGTCATCCTGAGTGACTTCTTCGACGATCCGGAAACGTTGATGCTGGGCCTGAAGCACTTTCGCCATCGGCGCCATGACGTTGTCCTTCTGCACGTGATTGATCCTGCCGAACAGGATTTCCCGTTCGTCGACCCGACATTATTCAAAGGCCTTGAAGGCCTGGGGGATCAGCACACCGAACCTCGAGCTCTGAAAGCCGCTTATCAACGGGAATTCGAAGAATTCCTGAAATCCATCCGCAGCGGTGCTCGAGACATGCACATGGATTACGTGCTGCTAAGAACGGACCAGCCACTGGAAGTCGCTCTGCACGAGTTCCTGTCACGCCGGATGCATAAGGCGACTCGCCACTAGTGCGGGTCGCACTTCCGTGTCGCGTCGAAACATGGGTTAGACGCTGCAGTGAACCTCGACGAATGTCGAAGTCTTCCTTCGTGCTCTTCGTGTGCTTCGTGGTAGTAGATCACTCGTCCTTCGCAAGAATCTGTTGACCA
>CAXBSB010000213.1:0-13344 GCA_963977965.1 uncultured Schlesneria sp. | reverse complement strand
CTTGAAAAAACCAATCTCCCCTGCAAACTCCTCCAATTCTACGCACCTCGGTCAAGTCCTATTTCCCAATGGCCCTGATTGGCGGTGCTCTTCATTTGTGAAGAGGATTCCTCGTCGTGTATGATTCCCAACAACCGCGAATGTTCAACATTAGTCCCCCGCCCCGAAAGAGACTGCCATGCAGGCTCGCCTCAAGGTTCTCCACGACAAAGCGAACGTCAAGCAGGTAAAACTGTTGCCCGTCACGCTGATCGGACGCAGTACCGAATGCAATTTGAAGATTGCGTCAAGTCAGGTGAGCCGGAACCATTGCCGAATCACGCTGGGCGAAGATTCTGTTTTCGTCGAAGATCTGGGAAGTGCCAACGGGACCCTGGTTGATGGGCAGCTTATTACACCACATCAGCCAACCGCAATTGCGCCGGGAGCACGCTTGGTTGTGGGGCCAGCCGAATTCGTGATCGACTATGTTGCGACGACGAGTGCCACGATCGTCTTGCCGCGGTCCGGTGGGCAGCGGCCCCCGGAAATGCCATCGACCGAGATGATTTTCCCTGTTAACACAGCGCCGGCTGTAGAAACAGTGGCGCAAGCCCCGGTCAGCACTCCCCCCGCTGCCGTTCAAACAGAACAGCCTGTCGTTGTCAGTGAGATAGCAGCACCAACCGTTCCAGCCGAGCCTGTGCCTGCCGTTCAGGAGCAGGTCGTGGCTGATCAGGCTCCCTTCGAAACACCTCCTGCTCCCTCGCAAAGTCACGGTGATACCCAACTTCTCGAGCCCGGTTTCAATTTCGGATTCGCGGATTCAGCCGCAGCCGATCCAGAAATTGATCAACCGACCGAATTCATGTTTGGCGTGGCGACTCCTGAACTGACGACAAGTGATGCCGCTTCGCCCACTGCTGAGCCACCGAAAAAGGGACTGAAGTCTCTGTTTTCGATGTTTGGTCGCAAAGAGAAGACGACGGCAGCAAAGCATGAGGCGACAGTCCCCGAAGCTCCTGCGGCACCGAGTGTCTTTCTGCCGACAGTGGACGCCAGTTCGGCTCCTGAAGAAGTTGCCTTTGCCCCCCCCGCCGAGTCAACGGCACCAGTTCAGGAACCAGCCCAACCTGCTGCTGAATCAACCGACGAAGATGATGGCTTTTCACAGTTTCTGTCAAACCTCTAAGGAGTTTCTGGTAAATGTCCGCTGTCGAACAAGAGTTGCTGGCCCTGAGTCAAAAGTTGCTGACGTCGATCGATACAGGTGACTGGAAGACCTACGAATCGCTGTGCGATGCCTCGATCACCTGTTTTGAACCGGAAGCGTTGGGTCAGGTTGTGGCCGGCCTGGCTTTCCACAAGTTCTATTTCGATCTTCCGTCGACCCCAACGAAGCCAGCTCGACAGTCCACAATTGCTTCACCGCACGTTCGCGTCATGGGAAACAGCGCGGTGATCTCCTATGTCCGCGTCGTTCAGAAACTGGATGGCAATGGTGCTCCGGTCTCGGTCGCAGCGATGGAAACTCGCGTCTGGGAAAAGCAGGACGCTGGCTGGAAGCATGTCCACTTCCATCGCAGCCCAATTTAGTGCGGGTCGCACTTCGCGTCGCGTCGAAACATGGGTTAGCCGCTGCAGTTTGATGCCCGCGGGACGCCGCACTTAAACGGAATGCGTTCTAGTGGCGCCTCAGCGAGATTGCATCGCGCTGAGGCGTCCCTGCGGGCTTCAACGTTCCGTGTCTAATCCCTGTTTTGCGGCGACACGGAAGTACTGAGTTCGGCAGTTAACTTTCCCCTTCAGGCCTGCACAAACTCGCTGTGAACGCTTATCGGCAGGAGTCCTGATTTGACGGTCTCTGATTCATCCCCTCCGACAGTCGATGGATTGCTGCTGACTCGTGATTTGATGTTTACCAGCAAGATCACGAGTACAGCAGCATCGCTGGGAATACGAATCGAAACGGTGGGGAATCTTGAGGCATTTGCCGCTCGAACGGCAGAGGCAAAGCCGCGAGCCCTGTTTCTCGATCTGGCATGGGCCGAGATTGATCCTCACGCATTGATGACGCAACTGGGAGCGTCGCGTCCCGTTGTCATCGCGTTCGGATCGCATGTTGATACTGCGAGACTCGACCGAGCCCGGTCCGCTGGCTGCGATGACGTGATGCCACGCAGCAAGTTCTCAGCGACCTTGCCTGATCTGCTGCGGCAGACGTTTAATCGATAATCTTGTTGATCGGGTATTCAACGATTCCCGTCGCTCCGGCAGCTTTCAGACGTGGGACGATCATGCGGACATAGGACTCGTCCACGATCGTATTCACGTCGACCCAATCTGGATCGGAAAGCGAGGCCACGGTCGGCTTCTGCAGGGCTGGAAGTTGCTGAAGAATGTTGGCGAGGTCGACTCGACGCACATTCATCAACAGGCCAACTTTCCCTTCCGCGGCCAGGCAGGACTTCAGCATCAACGAGATGTTTTCGAGTTTTTCTCGCTTGGAAGGAACATTCCAGGCCGCATTGTTCGCGATCAGTCGAGTCGTGCTTTGCAGAACTTCATCGACGATCCGCAGGTTGTTGGCACGCAATGAACTGCCAGTTTCCGTCACTTCGACAATGGCATCGGCAAGTTTCGGCGGCTTGACCTCAGTTGCTCCCCACGAGAATTCGACCTGAGCCGTGACGCCATGCTTCGCCAGGTAACTGCGCGTCAGTCCCACAACTTCAGTAGCAATGCGTTTTCCCTGCAGATCTTTGACCGTCTGAACGGGCGAATCATTCGGAACGCACAGGACCCATCGAACCGGACGACGGCTGACCTTGGAAAACATCAATTCACAGACTTCGTGAACGTGGGCATTGTTCTCGAGCACCCAGTCGTAGCCTGTGATCCCGGCATCTAGAACGCCCTGCTCGACATACCGAGCCATTTCCTGGGCCCGGATCAGCATGCATTCGATTTCTGGATCATCGATTTCCGGGTAATACGATCGGGACGAAAACTTGATCGTATAGCCGGCCTTCTTGAACAGTTCCGCTGTCGCGTCCTGCAAGCTGCCAGCAGGAATCCCCAGTTTAATCAGTTTGTCGGTCATTTCAGGCTCGTCAAATGCATGAAGTCGAATGAGGTAAATACGACGGTCGTGATGGGACCGTACTTAAAAGTTTGGACACATCGCTCAGTCGCAAGGTTCTATTTCTTGTAGACCGCTTTGGGGTCAAACAGGCGTTCTCCGATGACAGTTACGGCTCCCGATTGAGGGTCGATTTGTCTGAAGAAACAGCTCTTGAACCCTTCGTGGCAGGCCGCCCCGCCAATCTGATGGACTTTGACCAGCAGCGTGTCAGCATCGCAGTCGTAGAAGATCGCCTTCAGTTCCTGAACGTTACCGCTTTCTTCACCCTTGCGCCAAAGACGCTGGCGGCTGCGGCTGAAATAACAGACTCGTCCAGTCTTCAAAGTCTCGGCGTACGCTTCCGCGTTCATGTAGGCGAGCATCAGCACGTCGCCAGAAGCTTCGTCCTGAGCAATGACGGGAATCAGCTCAGATTTCGTAAAGTCAGGTCCGGTGGTCTCTAACATCGAATGGGAACGCCTTCGTTCATCGTGCGGAAAAGTTTCTTAACGTTCTTAAACTACCAGTTTCACGAGCGAGAAGCCAGTTTCACGTCAGAAACAGACGAAAACAGCAGTGGGCTGCTGTTGATTTCTATCAACATTCGCATCAATGCGTGTCGCCACACGCAATTCTCATCTGCTGAATATGTTACGCAGACTTAGCAGTTTTCGGACGAGGTGGTTGAGGCGTTTCGGAAACATGATCTCGGGAAACTTTCTGCCCCCCCGCAGAGCAGAAGAGATTTAACTGAAATTCGTAACGCTCTGTGAAAACAGAGGTTAAGGATTTCGGTGTGCGCGACGTGTTTCGCCGTCTTGACACAATTCGGTGTTTGGCACTCCATCTGCTTTACATCTTGTTCATCCTGCGAAACACAAGTGACAGCAACGCGAGACAGCAGGATTCACTCGCCTTCAGCCAACTGCCTCAATACTTCAGAAAGACTCGACACCATGACGAACATCATCAACGCCCTGATCAATGACGAAGCTGGCTTTATCATCTCGGCTGAACTGGTTCTGGTTTCAACAATTGCAGTGCTCGGCATGATCGTCGGACTGTCGGAAGTTGCCCTGAACGTGAACAATGAACTGGAAGACGTCGGTTCGGCAATCGGTTCGATGAATCAGACGTACTGCGTCAAGGGTGTCAATGGTCATCAGGGATCAGCCAGTGGGACCGAATTCCGCGACAACATCGATCACTGCGACAACACCTGTGACGTCCAGGGATTTGATGGCCGTGGCGAATACTCCGAGTGATTCGCCGAGTGTGCCTGGGCGATGGGATCTCTTTTGCAAGGTCGTTGATAACTTTGGTGACATCGGTGTCTGTTGGAGGCTCGCTCGGCAACTCGCCAGCGAGCACTCCATCGCCGTCCGACTGTGGGTCGACGACCTGGATCGTTTCCAGAAACTGTGTCCTGCATTCTCGTCACAGTCTGGTGTTCAACGGATCGATTCAATCGAAATTCGCCACTGGCCAATGAACTTCCCGGACCTCGCCCCCCCGGAAGTCGCCGACGTGGTGATCGAAGCGTTTGGCTGCGAACTGCCGGCCAGGTATGTCGCTGCAATGAATCGCCGCCGGGTCGCCCCACTCTGGATTAACCTCGAATATCTCAGTGCCGAAAGCTGGGTCGAGGAATGCCATGGGCTGCTCTCTCCACAACCGCATTCCTCCCTGAAAAAATACTTCTATTTCCCCGGTTTCACGCCTCAGACGGGTGGATTACTGCGGGAACAGGGACTCTTCAACGAGCGAGAGGCCTTTGACGAACAGGCCCGGGGTGTTTTCTGGGACTCACTCGGAATCGCTGCTCCAACTGCTGACGAACTGAGAATCTCGCTCTTCTGCTACGAGAACAATGCTCTGCCAGTCATGTTGAACGAATGGGCAACAGGCGACAGGCCGATTGGCGTCGTCGCAACATCCGGATTGGCTGCCCGCCAGGTTGAAAGCTGGTTTGGGGAACAGCTTCCAGAGCGAGGAATTCTTCGGCGCGGTTCGCTGACTGTTTATGGGATCCCGTTTCTTTCGCAGGCCGGTTACGACCGCCTGCTGTGGGCCTGCGATATCAATTTCGTACGTGGCGAAGATTCGTTTGTTCGAGCTCAATGGGCTCAGCAGCCATTCATCTGGCAGATCTACCCTCAGGCAGAAGAAGCTCATTTTGCCAAGTTAGACGCGTTTCTAAATCGCTTTCTGGATTCGTATCCAGATCCCCGAAGCATTCGAGAATGCTTTCTGGCGTGGAATGGGAAGGGAAAAATGGCAGAATCCTGGCGGAAATTTGCCGAAAATCGCCCGTTGCTGGGGCAGCATGGCAAAGTTTGGGCCCGCCAACTTGACCAGACAGGCGATCTCGCCAACAATCTGGTTTCGTTTGTGCGCGGGAACTGAGGAGATTCCTTTCTTTGCAGGAGGGCTCCTTCGAGTTGCGGAGCAATTCGACGACGCAGGTTCACGGTGGGCAGGTACGGGATTTTACCCTTGGCAGTCAGATTGGAAAGCGTGTTATGAGCGTCAAGATCGCCGGCGAGCTTCAGTCGGGGAATGTGATCATCGTTGAGAATCAGCCCGTTGTTGTGCTGAAGGCGCAGTACAATAAGTCTGGTCGCAACGCGGCCGTGGTCAAGGTCCGAGCGAAGAACCTGATGACCAACCGAATTTCGGAACTGATCTTTAAGGCTGACGAAAAGCTCGAAGGGGTCATGCTGGAACGTAAGGAATGTACCTATTCCTACTATGCGGCCCCCAACCACGTCTTCGTCGATTCAGACTTCAATCAGTACGAAATTGATGAAGAGAGCTTGTCTGATATCACGAAGTTCCTGACATCCGACATGACCGACGTGTGCGAAGTGACCTTCTACGAAGGCCGTTCCATTTCGGTCGTGTTGCCGAAGACGATCATCCGCGAAGTTGAATACACCGAACCGGTGGCACGTGGCGACACGTCAGGCAAGATCACCAAGTCGGCAATCCTGAAAGAAACCAAGCACGAACTGCAGGTTTCCGCATTCGTCGAAATCGGCGACAAGATCGAAATCGACACCGAAACCGGCGAATTCAAACGTCGCTGCATGTGATCAGAATTACTGGTCATAATGTGATCGGCACCAGATCGCCTGCAGTAAATAATTCACACGGGTCGCACAGCGAATTTGCTGAAATGCGACCCGTTGTTTTTTCGCATGGGAGCAGCCCCAGTTGTAACGGGAATCACTGTTAAGTTTCTTTCCGCTCAGAGTCCGATTTCAACTGCCCGCAAGCGGCCATGATATCCTCGCCGCGAGTTGCCCGGATCGCGGCGGAGTATCCTGCTGCGTTCACGATTCGGCTGAAGGAGTGCATTCGTTCAAGTGGCGATGTTCGATAACTTGCTCCTGGCCATGGATTCCAAGGGATCAGGTTGACCTTGGCATGGATTCCGTCAAGCAGTCGCGTTAACTCGCGAGCGTCGGCGTCGCTGTCATTGATGCCGTCCAGCATCACGTATTCGAACGTGATGCGACGTGCGTTACTCGCCGCTGGGTACTCGCGGCATGCCTTAAGCAATTCCTGCAGCGGGTATTTCTTGTTCAGTGGTACCAGTTCGTCTCGTAAGTCGTCACGAACCGCGTGCAGGCTGATTGCCAGGTTGACTCCCAGTTCGCGACCGACTCGAGGAATCATCGGTACGACCCCGGCCGTCGACAGCATGATGCGACGCCGCGAGATCGCGAATCCTTCGCCATCCATCAGAATGGTCAATGCCTTGGCAACATTTTCGTAATTGAAAAGAGGTTCTCCCATTCCCATCAGGACCAGATTCGTGAGCAGGCATGCTGACCGATGCTGATTCCATTCGGACAGTTGATCGCGAGCAATGAGCCCCTGCGACACAATCTCGCCAGCGGTCAGATTACGAATCTGGGGCATCGTCCCCGTGTGGCAGAATGAGCATGAAAGAGTGCAGCCGACCTGAGACGAGATGCACAGGGCTCCTCGATCAGCTTCAGGAATCAGAACCGTCTCAATCTGTTGCCCATCGGGAAATTGCAGCAACCATTTGTGGGTGCCATCGAGTGACTTGAGATCACGAGCGACTTGGGGGCGTCCGATAAAAAAGTGATTTTCCAGAACGGACCGGCGAGCTTTTGACAGGCAATCCAAGCCTGAAAAATCGGTCGCTCCGCGCACGTAGACCCAATTCCAGACAGACTTGACCAGCGACGCTTCCAGTCCACACTCGGCAAACTTGGCAGCCATTTCCTGTCGGGTCAATCCGACAATGTCGGTTCTGGGATCGATTTCGCCCATTCGCTGTTCTTGATCTTTTCGTCGCAGTGCAACAGTTCGTTCATTCACAACGCATCGTACCGTTGGTCACTGCAAATTCAGCGGGGCAGAACGATGTGGGGCAGGACAATGAAGAATCACGCATAAGTTCTCTTCTATCATTCTGCCCGTCTTCGTTCTGCCCACCTTCTGGCTTACCGGAAAATGAAATGACGATCAGCGCGGGGCTCCCGCCCCCGCCGAAACTCCGAACCGACGATCTCCACGTCGTTCTTCAACCCAACGCAACAACCGATCAGCTCAAAACACCAGCCACCAACAGTTGCCCACAGGGGCTTACACCGTTATCGTTCCCCATCGGATTGACTATGATGACGCGAGGATTCCCTAACGGGAATCGGTACCGGGCATTTTCCCCGCCTGTCCCGTTTCAGGAAATCACTGTCCGACGTCAGGTTTCGTAGGTTCGTGTCACCAAATACCATAGACTTAGATCGTTTTGAGGAGCAGTCGCGTGACGGAGCGAGTTGTCATTATCGGTTCAGGCCCCGCTGGATGGGCCGCCGCCATTTACGCCGCACGAGCCAATCTGCAGCCGCTTGTGTTCGAAGGGGCACTGACCAATGAGAATTACGCTCAGGGAACGTTGCCCCTCGGTCAATTGAACCTGACAACGGAAGTCGAAAACTATCCTGGCTTTCCGCACGGTGATCTGACGGGTTTTCTGGCAAGCGCATTGCCAGAAGAGAGTCTCGCGGCGGTTCCCGCGTTTGATGATCCGGCGCTGACAGGCCCCCGATTGATGCACCTCATGCGCCAACAGGCCAAAAACTTCGGCACGCGTGTCATCACGGATGATGTCGTGGAAGTCGATCTTTCGTCACGACCTTTCAAGTTGAAATCGCTGGAAGGCGAAGTCGTTGAAACTCACGCGCTGATCATCGCCACGGGGGCTCGTGCAAACTACCTCGGACTTCCCTCAGAAGACAAATTCAAGAACTTTGGGGTCTCGGCCTGTGCTGTCTGCGATGGTGCCCTGCCCCGATTTCGCAACAAGCCACTGGTCGTTGTCGGCGGTGGCGACAGCGCCATGGAAGAGGCCAGCTATCTGACCAAGTTTGCTTCGACCGTTTACCTCGTTCACCGTCGCGGTGAGTTCCGTGCCAGCAAGATCATGGCACAACGCGTGATCGAGAACCCCAAGATCAACGTGAAATGGTTTTCTGCGGTCGAAGAAGTTCTGGGGGATGACAAGCAGGGTGTCACCGGGGTCCGCTTGAAGAATCTTCAAACGGAAGCGGTTGAGGAATTGTCGGCTGCCGGGATGTTCTGTGCGATCGGACATACTCCAAACACAGACTTCCTGAAGGGACAACTCAAGACGGACGAGAAGGGTTACATCGTCTACTCCAAGCATTTCCGAACAGACACCAGTGTGGACGGTGTGTTTGCGGCGGGGGATGTGGCCGACAGTTACTATCGCCAGGCAATCACATCCTCGGGAACTGGCTGTATGGCGGCTCTGGATGCAGAACGCTGGCTCGCTGTCCAAGGTGTCCACTAGAACATCTTTGACTCCCGCGCGACGGATCACCTTTCCCAATTTTGAAGAGATCGCTTACGTACCATGTTGAGTCAAGAAGGCTGCCTTGCCAGGCGATTGCGACTGTGGAACGCCGTTCCAGCGGATTGTGAATGGCTGCTGATTGCCGATCCGCGACACGTGCTGTATCTGTCAAACTTCTGGATCCATCCGCAAACGTTTTCCGCCGGGGAACGGGCGTGGCTGCTCCTCGAACGTGACGGCAAAGCGACGTTGCTGGGTGATAATTTTGCCTTGCGATCTCGCGCTGCCGATCCATTTGTTGACGATGAAGTGATGGTGAAGTGGTACGACCATCAGCATTCGGTCATCAATCGTGATCATGCACTGCTGAAAGCGGCCGAGATGATTTCTGGTCGTCTCTATGGACGAAGTGGGGCCGTCGAAGCGGAATGGCTTCCTGTTGGAGCCTTCGAACTGCTCGGACTGGATCATGAAAACCATTCCGTTCGTCGCGAATCCGCTGATTTGGGGAAGCCGGGCTCGATCGATCTGGGGACAACCCTTCGTGCGTTGCGTCGGCAGAAGCACCCGGACGAGATTGCCGTCCTGAACGAATGCATGCGAGCGGGCGAAGCGGGGATGATTCGACTGCGTGAAATCATTCGCCCCGGCATCACCGAGTTTGAAATCTTCCGAGCAGTCCAGGATGCCGCCCTCGCGGCGGCGGGTCGCCCCGCTTTCATCTACGGAGACTTCCGGGCTGCCAGTGCCTCGCGTCCCAAGATTGGGGGGCTCCCGACAAATCACGCTCTGGAACGGGGCGAGATGTTTACTCTCGACTATTCAGTCGTGCTGGAAGGTTATCGATCCGATTTCACCAACTGCCTGACGGTCGGTGCACCAAATGCTGATCAACAACGGCTGTATGATCTGGTTTCGGCGGCTCAGCGTGGCGGTGAAGCCGTTCTGAAAGCAGGAACAAAGGCACGCGACGTCTTCCACGCTGTAAACCAGCCGATTCTCGAAGCGGGGCTGGCAGACAAGTTTGCACATCACGCGGGCCACGGTATTGGTCTGGCACACCCCGAAGCCCCGGTATTGGTTCCTCAGAGCGATGACGTTCTGATGGCGGGTGATGTCGTGACACTCGAACCTGGACTGTACGTCGACGGAATCGGTGGCATTCGCATCGAACACAATTATCTCATTACCGAAGGCGGTTACGAACGCCTCAGCAACCACGTCATCTCCCTTTCTTAGTTCGAGCTGCCGCTCGGAACCGCCGAGCCGCTCACGTTGTTCGCTTTCGAAAGTGACAATCTAAGTGAGGGGAATGAGTGATGTCGGCTTGTTTTTGACCGGTGTTGCTGTTTTCAATTTTCCAGGAAGTCTGTTGACCAAATGAAGCAAGTTGAATGGAGTTATCACCGCAACGGTTGCAAGACCTGTGGTAAAACGGCCGCGTTTTTGGCGGATCATCAAATCGACGTCGGCAAACAAGAGGACGCTCGCAAGGTTCCGCTGGCCGATGCCGACGCCCTGAAACTGGTCGGCCAGGTAAATGACCTGTATGTGACTCGCGGGACGAAGGTGATTCACATCGATCTGAAGTCGGAACGCCCCGACGACGAATCGCTGCTCAGCCTGCTCATCGGACCGAGCGGAAAACTGCGTGCTCCGACGCTGAAAATCGGCAAAACCATGATCGTTGGATTTGACCAGGCGACTTACGAAAAAGTATTCGCGTGACCCGTCAGATCGCATCCAGCTCAAGTCTGCCGTGTCACGCCCATGTTCTGACGAGAAACGGAAGAGCGATCCGCACTATTGTCCGAATCTGAGTTCCACATCAGCGATTTCAAAAGGAGCGAAGTCGATCACGACGGCATCCCCTTCCAGGGTCAGTTCTGAAAGTGTCTTTCCCTGGAAGTCACGTTTTCGAGCGTAAATGGGCTGTCGATAGGTTTTCAACCTGACTTGTTTGGTTTGCCCTTCGGTCTCCAGCATGCGAACAGCGAATCCTGCACCTGCAGGAATCGGCATGGTGTCACAATCGCCTGTTGCCAGCGAATCGTTCGCAGCATCAATCTTGTCGAGCACACGGGTCAACTGGATGTTGCGGCTGTCGAGATGGAAGAACCAGCCACTGGTACCACTGCGTGGCGGACCGGATTCAGTGGAAATCACAGCAGGGGGTGTCATCGCATTCCACGCGGCTTCCAGTGGGAATGTGGCATCCACCGCGATTGTGAACTTAAAGCGGCGGCGAGTTTCACCCGCGACGACAAGCAGCGAATCGACCATGTTCAGTCCCGTCTTGCGATGAAACGGTAGGCCGTGCGGAACAATCGTCAACCGCTCTGCATCGCTCGCTGATTCGATGTAGTCAGATGTTTCAAACCGCTCACTGCCGAATCCTTGAGCCGTGTGGAAAATACTTCGTGTGACAGCGGCGGTACTGTCACTCCATGCAAATCTCGCCGCAAAATAATTATTCCATGGATCACCATCAGGAACTTTCATTTCGCTCAATTCGAGATCGATTTCCACAATCGGCCGGGCTCGCCAGACACGAATGGTTTGACGAAACGTCGCGAGTTTTTCGCCATTCAGTTGATCAAGAATCTGTCCGTGGGTTGTGATTTCACCTCGCACAGGAGTTCGCGACGTGATCTCGATTCCGGTACAGCGCATCTCAGCGTACTGAGACTTGTAGGCATCATCGCCTGTGCCGATTGTCCGTTCGCGAGGAAAGCGAAAGGAAACCTGCTGACTCAATCGCTTGGCTCGCTGGTCATGCAGTCGGATATGTCCAATGCCACCCGTCTGTCGATTGACCACGACTTCGAACCATTCATTCCGCAAGACTCCGTCTTCGACGATGGACAAGCGAGCAGGTGCAGGCGCGGCTGCACGACCATCCTCGGGAATCCAGACAAACCCGGCAGCGGGAAGTTCAACAATCACGACGGAATTTTCCGGGTGCGTCGGATCGACGTGCGCCCCCTTGATGGGACCGATCACGGCAGGATGTGATTTGAGACCGGGGATCGGGATGCAGACTCGACGTGTGAACGAGAGCGAATTGACGATCAGATACCCCTTCTGGTTTCCGGCACCATGCATGACCAGTCGCGACAGTTCTCGCGGCCATGCCTTTTCGATTTCCTCAAGTACAGTGTCAGCCTGCGTGATCGCTACAGATTCGGCGTCGGGGACTGCCGCTTCAATTTTCTGATTGACCTGCCGGGTTTCCTGGGCTTCGATCGGCCGATTGAGCATCGCTTGAGCGAGATTCCGGCACCAGAGCGATGCTTCAAAGCGTCGGCAACGAAGCGTGTGCTCAGCAAACCGGCTGACCGGATTGGCATCGCGTCGCGCCACGTACTGGATCAGATAGGGAGGAAAGTATTCGTGCGACTTGTAGGTGCAGAAGTGCCCGGGTTGCTCGGTCGATTCGAAGAATCGCTGTAGCGTCACAAACCGCCCAAGAACCGGAGCGTATTTCTGAGAGCGACGCAGGTCTTCATACCAGGGGGCAGAGACATCAGGCCAGCGGGCAAAGATCAGCCCGGCGACCTGATCGTGATCCATGGATTCAGACATCCGTACCGGAAACCGCAGGTAACTGGAGGCACTGTCTGCGGCGAGAGGAATGCGGCTGAGGGCATCGACGATCGATTCATCGCACCCTCGCCACCTCAGCTTGGTATACTCATGGTCCGGGTAAATTCCGTCATCCAGCACAACATGCAGTGCGGCCTTGATGCCGAGCTTTAACAGGATTTGCGGCATCAAAGTGCTCAGGCCATATTTGCGGCGGCCCCAGACGGCAGGAACTTCTCCCACCAGGTCGCGCCAATGCTGACATCCTGCCTGAAATTGGGCGAGAACCGATTCCAGAGGCAGGATTGGCAGAGGGGTTTCGCGTTCTTCTCCACCGATGATACAGGCTCGTTTTGCCTGACAGGCTGCCGCTAAGGCGTCACGGATCGCCGGGGTCTTGTCACACAGGGTCTGCACATCGGCGGCGGTTGCCAGGAGACTCATGGGAACATCGCGGCCAAGTTCCTCAATCAATCGCTCGGCTGGAAGATCGTTAAATGTCAGACAGAGATCGATGAGATAGAATTCGACGGGGTAGAATCGCTCACGGGCTTCCAGAAGCAATTCGAAGCAACCGCGTAGATGAGTTTCTGCGGTTTCGATGTCGTCAGCCACGGCAGCCCGAGCGGCCGCGATGGCTTTCTGGTGCAGCCGACCTTCATCGACATTGCTGAAGTTGCGCATATGCCGAGACAGCAGTTCGACCTGGAGCCAGCAGAACCCAAGCGAGTAGAAGTCTGCGACGAGGTCCGCGGAGACGGGGCATGGTTCGGGGAGAACCAAGAGCGCAGCCGTTTCCATC
>CAXBSB010000212.1:0-13448 GCA_963977965.1 uncultured Schlesneria sp. | reverse complement strand
AATGGCTGACACCTATGCGTTTGCTCTCGCCGGAGCGCTCGTACTGGCCATTACGGTTTCACCAGTTCTCAGCCTGCTTCTGCTGCGAAACGTCCGCGCCAAACCAGACAACTGGCTCGCTCGAAGTCTACAGTGGTTTTACCTCACGCAACTCAAATGGGTGCTGTCCATTCGGTGGCTCATTCTGGCCGGGTTTATTGCGGCAGCTGGTTTTACTGGGATCATTGCAGTCAACATGGGTCGCGAGTTCATGCCCGAATTGGAAGAGGGAAGCATCCTGGTACGTGGAGTCTTTCCCATCAATGTTTCGCTCGGTGAGGTGGTCGAGCGCGCTCGGCAGTCTCGCCGGTTGATGCAAAAGTTTCCAGAAGTCAGCGTGATACCCACGACCGTAGGCCGACCGAATGATGGCATGGACACGGGTGGGTATTACCTGTTTCAAGCAAATCTTCCGCTGCGCAATCAGCATGAGTGGCCTGTGGATGCAAGCCGGGGAAGACCTCGAACAAAGCGAGAGTTGATCGCCGACTTGTCGAAGTCCTTGTCAGAGCACTTCCCCGGCGTCGAGTGGGACTTTTCCCAAATCATCCGAGACAATGTTTTGGAGGCGCTATCGGGTGTAAAAGGTGAGAATTCGATCAAGATCTATGGTCCGGATCTGGAAACTCTTGAAACGCTTGGGATGCAAGTGAGGGACAAGCTGAATACCGTCTCTGGAGTAGAAAATGCTGCAGTGTTCCGGAATCAAGGGCAGTCGAATCTTGAATTCCCTGTAGATCGCCAGAAATGTGCTCGCTGGAATGTCTCTGCTGCGGATGTTCAGGCAGTAGTCCAATCCGCAGTCGGAGGAAACGTCGTCACGAAGATGATTGAAGGAGAGAAAACGTTCGATGTGACGATCCGCTGGCCAGAAGGATTGCGGGGCGACGAGCAGGTCATTCTCAACATCCCGGTTCCTGTCCGAAACAATACTACGGACGAACGGCGCGTCGCGTTGGCAGGCACGCCAGTTAGTGGAAGCGCTGTCGGTCTTTCCCCCGTCGGCACCACAATGGCACTTCCTTCGGTAACCGGCAATGCGTTCAACGCCGCACCGATTTCCGTCGGCACTCCTACGCGACGGCTTGGTGATCTGGTGACTCCGTTAAATGCGAAGGGGATGCCCGATCCTTCCGGTTCTTTCTTGCGGCCTGGTGCCTCAACGATCTATCGGGAACAAGGCGAGCGATTCATTGCCATCAAGTTTGAAGTGAACGGTCGGGACTTGGCAAGTGGCGTTGCCGAGGCGCGAGCGAACGTCGAACCGCTGATTCATCCTCCTTACCGCGCAGAATGGAGCGGCGAGTTCCAGCAGATGGAAGCGGCTGAGCGACGAATGGCCCAGACATTCGCACTCTCGATGATTTTGATCTGCCTGATGCTATACTTGGCATTTCGATCGTTTCTGGATGCCGGAGTCGTGCTGGCAAATGTACTCGCTATGGGTATTGGCGGCATATGGGCACTGAAAATTACCGGTTTGTATTTCAACATTTCAGCAGCTGTCGGTTTCATTTCGATTCTGGGCGTCGCGGTGATGAACGGTTTGATCCTGATTTCCTCGTTCAATCAACTTCGCGCGAAAGGAGTGCCTTTGCACGAAGCTATGGCAGAGGGTGTTTCCAAGCGCATTCGACCGCTGACTATTACCGCGCTCGTAGCTGCATTGGGACTCCTTCCAGCGGCACTTTCGAGGGAAATTGGCTCGGATTCCCAGCGCCCACTCGCCATTGTGGTCGTCGGAGGCATGGTCACAACTATGCTTCTGGTTAACTTTATGCCCGTGCTGTACAGCTTTTACGGCCATCGGACCCCTCCGGAAGGTGCTGGGGACATGGCACACTAAAGACATTTTCAAGAAACGGATTCCTGCTCTTGCTTTGATAAGGGGCGGCGACGCCGAATTCAGCACGAACTTGTCGCAGGCTCCAAGATCGTGGCACTCACACACCTGATCACTTGCGGATTTGAAACCGGATTGCCCAATACCATTGCTGCGAACTCGCTTCGGGGTGACCCTCGTTCATCTGCGTTAGTTAGTTCTCCCCAGCCATCCAACTGCCGCAGATTCAAACCGTCAGCGAATTCAAGCTTCGTAGCAGGGCCGGGACGTATCTGTGCAGCGATCGCCGTCGCAGACTTTGTCATCGGGGCCGAAGACTCGCTGAGTCTGACCGCACCAGAAGTTGCCATCGCCCGCGACTTCTTTTCCCGGTGGCAGTCCGTGGTTGATGTACATCCCCTTCGATAACAGACTGCGGCAGCGAGGCCCCTGCTGAATAACTTCCAGTTCCTGTGACATGAAAAAGCTCTCCGCAATGACGGAATCTTGCAGGACGAATTCTGACGTGCGATTCGTCGTATTCTGGAATGCTAAACGGGTGACTGATCCAAGGCTTTCAACAAGGCTCGCTTGACCGCAGTACGGGCCAGTTGAACCTTGTACTCGTTCATCGACATCGGAGTCGCCCGGGCAACGGCGATGTCTGCGGCCAGGCTGGCAGTCTCTTCGTTCAATCGCTGGCCCAACAGGTTTCTCGACGCTTCCTGAGCCACCCACGGAACGGGAGCAACATGCCCCATCACGATGCTGGCCTGCCGGACGATGCCGCTTTCGATTTTCAGCGTGGTGGCCGCTGATGCCAGTGGCCAGTCGAGGCCTTCCATCTGCATCACTTCGTAGGTGGCACTGGCGAATCGGGCGGCAGTCGGCAGCCAGACATGCGAAATCAACTGTCCCGGCTTTAATACCGTGTTCCCCTGCTCGCTGGTGCGAGGGGTGACATAGAAGTATTCCAGAGGCAGCCATTCGGCTTGCTGCGGACCGGGGCCAATCACTCGCACGTGAGCTCCCCAGGCGATCAGCGCCGGGGCGAAACGCGAGGCGTTGACGAACTTCGCTGGCCCGCTATTCCCGAGGATCGCGTGATAACGGTTGTCGCCCGCATCCGGGAGCGATTCACCGTTTTCCATGGCCAGCAGGCCGTATCCGCTACGGAAGTACCAGCAGTTTGGCAGGTGGCAGAGATCACCGCCGATCGTGCCGCTCCCCTGAACCTGAATCGCTCGCACGCCATCCACAACATCGAACAGTGAACGATAATCGCCGAGGAGTGGATTCCGGGCGAGATCTTCCAGAGTCACCAGAGCCCCGACCTGGATACCGTCGTCGACTTTGGTCACTTCATGCAGCGACGGAATCCGCTTGAGATCCACGACGCGTGCTGGAGTCACCAGTTCTGCTCGCAGCAGGCTGGTCAGGTCGGTCCCTCCCGCCAGGATTGCGGTGGATTCCACTTCGCCGAGGAATGATACCGCCTCGGCTTCGGTTTCAGGTCGAGCATATTCGAAGGACTTCACGCCCAGGCTCCTTTATTCAGATTTATTTGAATTCTGCAGGACGACCGGCTAGTGTCGATCAGGGATCGTTCACAATCAAAACGCGTTGTGACATCACCCTTTATTTTTGAGTGATTCCAGGACTCGTTTCGGAGTGAGTGGCAGCACAGGGACGCGAACACCAATCGCGTTCGCCACCGCATTCGAAATCGCGGCACCGGGCGCAATGACAGGTGGTTCACCGAGACCGATGACGCCACGTTTGTATTCGCTTTCCGGTTCGTAGAATTCCACGACCAGATCGCCAATGTCTCCGATTCTCGGCAGCTTGTAGTCCGTCAGGTTTGCATTGATGAACCTGCCCGTCTTGTTGTCCATGATGCGTTCTTCGCTGAGCGAATAAGCGATCCCCATGATCAGGGCTCCATAGACCTGGCTGCGAGCCAGCAGGCGGTTGACGACCAAACCGATATCCTGGACCGCGACCATTTTGACCATTTTGACGATGCCGGTTTCGGTATCCACGGCGACTTCCGCCATCTGCACACCGCCAACCTGCTTGCTGGTCAATCCTTCTTCTTCAGTCACCGGTCCGCCGGTCAATTCCAAGGCCATTGGCCCAACCAGGCTGGCGGCCTGTTTCCAGGAACAGACTTCTTTGTCACCAGACCAGATTTTCCCCGCTTTGGCCGAAAGTGTCGTCAGGTCGACATTGTACTTCACGGCAACCAGATCGAAGATCTTCCACAAGGCCTGCTGCGACGTGCGTCGAGTCGGGCCGGTGACACCGCCGATCGTTGTACTCCCACCGGATGGCCCCGCTTGCGGATACTTGTTGGAGCCGATGTTGACTTTGACCGACGTCAGCGGCACGCCAAATGTTTCGGCAGCGACCATCGCGATACAGGTTCGCGTTCCCGTACCGATGTCCTGGCTTCCCATCGAGATTTCAATCGTCCCGTCGGGATGGACCTTCAGTTGAACGTTCGACTGGTGAGGGCCACCGCCCCAGGTGTGCAGAGCCAGTCCGATGCCACGCTTGATCGGCCCCTGCCCTGCTCCTTGACCACGTGGATGCCACTTTGTTTTCCAGTCCATCAACTTGGCGGCAATCTCCAGTTCCGGAGCATAGATGTGTGGCAGGTTGGTCAGGTCGAGGTTCTTCTGGAAGAACGTCAAGCTGTCGATTCCCGCTTTCGCCGCGAGGTCATCCAAGGCTGTGTCGGTATAGGCACAGGCCTGCGGGTGATTGGGAGCTCGCCAGGCACGGTCAGGGCCGCAGTGAGTGATGATCCCCGTTGCGGTGCGATTTCGGTTCGGGGGATCGAACACGTAGGGCGTCACAGCGAGTGCCACGGTGGAACCCTTGGGTCCGTTGGTTCCCCAGTGATGACTATCCCAGGCCGTCACCTTGCCGTTGGCATCGCAGGCAACCGTCACTTCAGCAAATGCCGAAGGACGGTTTCCAGCAATCTGCATTTCGGTGGCTCGATCCAGCATCAATCGAACAGGTCGACCGGTTGTTTTGGCGAGCTTCGCGCAGGCGACGTCCCATTCATCGACGGCGAACTTCGAACCGAAACCACCTCCGATGAAGTCACAATGAATCGACACATTGGCAGCGTCGACACCCAGTGGCTTCACGTATTGGCCAGCCGTACCGGAGACGTTTTGTGTCGACAGTTCGACGTTCAGCTTGTCGCCATCCCAGGCGGCGTGCGAACCGTGGGGTTCGAGGCACATGTGGGTAATAGTGTGGACGCCGTAGTACCCCTTGTGAACGTGCTTGGCATCCTTCAGAGCAGCTTCGACATCCCCTTTTTTGTTGGTGCCGAGCGATTTCGTCAGCTTGGCAGGCATGCCACCGTCGGTGATTTCCGCGGCCTCAGCCCCTTTCAGATCCGCTTCGTCAACGAAGTGCGGCAGGACTTCGAATTTGGCGACGATCGCTCGCACACCGTCTTCGGCGTATTCGCGGCGTTCGGCTGCGACAGCGACGATTGGCCAGCCTTCATGACGAATTTCCTGGCCGGGTTCGGCCATGATTTGGACTGCCTTGACACCTTTGACGGCCTTGGCCTTTTCCACATCCAGCGAAACCAGCTTCGCATGGGCATGCGGACAGGTCAGCAACTTGGCGAACAAGGTTCCGGGGGGATTGGCGTCGTTGGAATACTTCGCCTGACCGGATGCCTTCTGCTTTCCGTCCGTCCTCTGGACTTCCTTACCGATGATGGTGTGCTGCCCTTGCGGCTCCCATCCGACTTTGCGTTCTGCCATCGCGCACCTCCCCGCCACTTGCGGCGTCTACGGGCGATTGCCCGGTAATTTGATCAATTGATCGAAGTGATGATCTATGCAGCCCTGCCAGGCAGGTTGTCTATTTCGCTGCCTGTGCAGTGTCAAAAGCGGCCTGCAGCACACCGGCATAGGTACCGCAACGGCAGATGTTCCCCCCCAGCCCTTTGCGGCAATCTTCCAGCGTTGCTTTGGGGTGCTCGTTGCAGAATCCTCGCACAGCCATGACAAATCCGGGGGTACAGAACCCGCATTGCATGCCATCGTGCTCGCAGAACTTTTCGACAACCAGATCGGTTTTTTCCGCACTATGCAGCGACTCGGCCGTGACGATCTTCTGCCCGGCAACTTCGATAGCAAATCGGGTACATGAATAGACCGGCTTGCCATCGATCAGCACCGTACAGGCACCGCAGTTCGCGCGGTCACAAACGTCTTTGCAACCGGTCAGATTGAGGTCGTCGCGCAGGGCGTCCATCAGAGTGACGCGAGGTTCGACAGTCAGCTTGTGATCCTGACCGTTGACATTCAACGTGATGGCTTGAGGTGCGGCCGAGACAACTTTGGCTGCCTGCTGTTGAGCCGCCGCCTGCTGTTCGACAACCGCGGTGGTCACCGCAGTGGCGGCGACAGCGGCACCGGACCCTTTCAGAAAATCACGCCGGTTAAAGCCCGGCCCCTGACGAGTGGCTTGATCACGATCCATGAAGCGGCTCTCCCTCGGGATGTTGTGGAGTTTCGCAAGTCGATAAACAATCCGCCAACCGCGACTCGATCAATCGAAAAACGCATCGAAGTGAAACAGCGTCGACTGATGAGGCATCGGCGATTCTATCGACCACGTTTCGGGATACAACGGTCAACGGGTGAATTCTTCCGCGCGCAGTGGTCCCCGACGATCGTCAGCGTTGCTCAGTGATCGGGCGCATCGAAGCCGTATTTCTTCAGGATGGCCTGCCCCGCCGGACTGATCAAGAACTGTCGGTACGCGTGTGCGGCACGAGGCACCTTGGCGGACTTCATGACGATGCCACCTTGAACCAGGGGCGGATAAAGCTGCTGCGGAACTTTCCAGTATCGTCCCTTGTCGACCATTGCCGGAGAGAGTGCGAGCGAGAGTGCGATCAACCCTACATCGGCAGCCCCCGATTGAACGAACTGCGCCGTTTGCGCAACGGAATCTCCCTGAACGAGTCGCGATTCTACGTGCTCGAAGAGACCAGACGTTTTCAGAGCGGCTTCGGCCGCCTTACCGTATGGGGCATGTTTCGGATTGGCGATGGCGATGGCGATCTTGCGGATCGTGGGATCGGATAGCAATTCCAATCCACGTTCGATGTCCAGCTTCGATTCGTTCGGTACCCAGACAACCAGATGCCCGATCCCGTAAGTAAACTCGGTCTCTTTCTCTGCCAACCCCTGTTCAACCAGCTTGCGGGGATAGTCAATGTCGGCGGACAAGTAGACGCAGAAGGGCGCCTGATTGGAAAGTTGCGTGTAGAAATTCCCGGACGATCCATAGGTCACATCGACCTGAATCTGCGGATGGAGTTGCCGGAATTCGGTCAGTAGCTCTTCCATCGCGAAACGAAGGTCCGAGGCCGCAGCGACTCGGATGTTCTCGCCGGTTGATGATTCTTGTTTCAGGTTCGCGGTTTCTGTGGTTCCGGTTTTTGTTGCCTGACCGCATCCAAAGGCAGCCAGAATCAATAGAGCTAACACTCGCAGAAGGCGGCGCGAATTAAGGGACATTTGAAGGCTGCTTTGATTGTCAGGATGCAATTGGAAGTCACCGATAACTTCACCTGACGCTGATGCGCGTCATCCAGCTTTCGAATTGTACGTTGCTCGACGCACAGGCGAAATCGTCGCAGTCGGATGATGTGATCGATGACGTGTTCACATCCAGAACTCGCTAGATCTGCCGAATGGCAGAAATCCTGTTGGAAACGGTAGTGGGCTCTGCCGTACGTGACCTCGTTCCATATTGTCCGCAGGGCGTGCTTTCGGGTACATCCGAACCCGGATCTGTCGAGTGTGCCGACGTTACGGATTAGCAAAACCCGAACAGTTATGAGGGTTTGTTTGCCGATACAACTGAAGGCTCGCATTCAATCGCCTACGGCATATCGAAGGAATTGTGATGGATCGTCGTGAATTCTGCGTCAAACTGATGGGAACCAGCTTGGTACTCGGGGGACTCTCCAACGGGTCTCCGGCAGAATCTGCCGATCCCGCAGCTCCCGCTCAAAAACTCGTTTGGCACAAAACACTCAAAGCCGCGCATAAGCTGGCCATTGAAACCGACAAGCCGTTGCTGATCGTGTTTGGGGCAAGCTGGTGCGGGTTCTGTCATAAGCTGGAACGGGAAACGCTGGCCGATAAGCGAATTGTTCCGCTGATTGAACGCGATTTCATTCCTGTGCATCTCGATTTTGATCGCGACAAGAAAGTTGCCAAGATCCTCGAAGTCGAACACCTTCCCTGCACCGTGATTCTCAGCCCGGATGCAGACCTGCTACAGAAAAGCGAAGGCTTCACAGACTATAAGGGCTACATCAAGATCCTTCAGGCGGCTCTCGAAAAGCGAGCCACGATTCAGCAAGTGCAGAATCGCCAGCCGTAAAAAATAAAAAATGTGGCCCGATACCAGAGTGTCGGGCCACATTCATTCTTTGAAGCCATTCTACGGAAGCAGGCTCACTTCACGCCGAATGCGAATTCACCGTGCTGCACATCGACCAGGATGTGTGCCCCTTCCTCATACTCGCCACCCAGGATTGCGTTGGCGAGTTCGTTCTGCAGTCGTTGCTGAATCGTTCGCTTCAGCGGACGAGCCCCATAGACGGGATCGTAGCCTTCTTCTGCCAGTTGCTTCTTGGCAGCATCCGAGACTTCCAGCGTGAAGCCATTGTCCGACATCCGCTTCTGCAGCTTGACCAGTTGCAGTTCGACAATCTGTCGGATTTCTTTCTGAGTCAGCGGATGGAAGACGATCGTTTCATCAATCCGGTTCAGGAACTCGGGCAAGAACTCCTTTCTCAAGGCTTGCAGCACTTCGCGTTCGATCTCTTTGTCGTCTTCGTTGCCAGCCATTTCCATGATCTTCTGGCTGCCGATGTTGGACGTCATAACGACAATCGTGTTGGTGAAGTCGACAGTGCGACCATGACTGTCAGTCAGCCGTCCATCATCCAGCAGTTGCAGCAGAACATTGAACACGTCGCGGTGCGCCTTTTCGATTTCATCCAACAGCAGCACTGTATAAGGACGCCGACGAACGGCTTCCGTCAGCTTGCCACCTTCTTCGTATCCCACGTATCCGGGAGGAGCACCAATCAACCGGGCGACAGAGTGCTTCTCCATGAATTCGCTCATATCGATCCGCACCATCGCTCGTTCGTCATCGAACAGGAATTCGGCCAGCGCCTTACACAGTTCCGTCTTACCGACACCCGTAGGGCCCAGGAAGATGAACGAACCGATGGGGCGATTCGGATCCTGCATCCCGGAACGAGATCGGCGAACGGCGTTGGCTACGGCTGTCACCGCTTCCGACTGGTTGATCATCCGTCGATGGATCTGATCTTCCATCTGCAGCAGCTTGGCCTTTTCGGTCTGCAGCATGCGCGTGACAGGAATCCCGGTCCAGGTGCTGACAACCTTGGCAATGTCTTCCTGAGTCACTTCCTCCCGCAGCAGGCGGGGGCTGTCTCCTCCCCCGACCTGCGCCACTTTGACTTCCGCAGCCGCCAGTTTCTGCAGCGCGTCCTTCAACTTTTTCTCAGCATCAAACGCCCGGACGAAGTCGTCGTTCGAATTCGTTTTCTGTGCCTGCGAAAAGGCCTGATCGTAGCCCGTACGCAGCTTTTCGATCTCTTCCTTGAGAGGTCGGATCGACGACAGCGCGTCCTTTTCAACCTGCCAGCGAGTCTTCAGCGTGTTGACGCTCTCTTCGCGATCAGCGATCTGCTTGCGCAGTTCCTGCAGACGCTGCTTGCTTTCAGAACTGCTTTCCTGAGCCAGCGCCGCCGCTTCGATCTGCAAGCGAGTCAACTGACGAGTCGCCTCGTCAATCTCGGCAGGCATGCTGTCCATTTCCATCCGCAACCGGCTGGCTGATTCATCGACCAGGTCGATTGCCTTGTCTGGCAGAAAGCGATCACTGATGTATCGGTCCGACAGAGTCGCCGCGGAGATCAACGAGTCGTCTGTGATGCGCACCCCATGATGCGATTCGTAACGAGGCTTCAGTCCTCGCAGGATCGAAATCGTGTCTTCGACAGACGGTTCGTTGACGAGGACCGGCTGGAACCGACGTTCCAGGGCCGGATCTTTTTCGATGTACTTGCGATACTCATCCAGTGTCGTGGCCCCGACGCAGTGCAGTTCTCCTCGAGCCAGAGCTGGCTTGAGCAGATTGGATGCATCGACCGCACCTTCGGCTGAGCCTGCTCCGACGACGGTATGCAGTTCGTCGATAAACAGAATGACACGACCTTCTGCCTCGGTCACTTCTTTCAGCACCGCCTTCAGGCGATCTTCGAACTCACCGCGATACTTGGCTCCCGCGATGAGTGCTCCCATATCCAGGGCAACGACCGTCTTGTCCTTGAGGTTTTGCGGAACATCGCCATGCACGATGCGTTGTGCCAGACCTTCGACGATGGCGGTCTTGCCCACTCCCGCATCGCCAATCAGGACGGGATTGTTCTTGCGCCGACGTGACAGGACCTGGATCACGCGCCGGATCTCCTGATCGCGGCCGATAACGGGATCGATCTTTCCCTGGCGAGCCAGAGCGACCAGATCCTTGGCGTACTTTTCCAGAGCCTGATACTTTTCTTCTGGATTCTGATCGGTGACCTGCTGAGATCCACGTACCGACTTGAGAGCATTCAGGACGTCGGATTCACCGACGCCGTTCAGCTTCAGAACTCGTTGTGCCTGATCATCAACCTGCGTCAAGGCAAGCAGCAGATGTTCGGTGGACGTGAACGAGTCCTTCATCACGTCGGCCTGCTGATTGGCCTTGTCGAAGACCTGCATGATCGCCTGGCTGGCACCCACCTGCCCCCCGGATGACCGGGGAAGCTTGTTGAGATCCGCATCAACGATGCTGCGCAGTTGAGGGACTCGAATGCCGATCTTTTCGAGCAGCGGTCGAACGATGCCCTGCTGTTCGTCCAGCAAGGCTTTCAGCAGGTGCAGTGGAACCAGTTGTGGGTTCCCCTGGGTTTCTGCGAACTGTTGAGCGGATTGAACCGCTTCTTGTGCTTTCACCGTCAGTTTGTCTGGTCTGAATGCCATTTTGTTGTCCCCCGAGAAGGGTATTTTTGTTGCCGTGGAGAGAACGGTTGGATGGAGACGGGATTCCGGAGGGTGGGCTCAAAGTGGAAGGGCAGATACGTGTCAGGTGTTTTGAGCGACATGCGGGGTCATGATTCCGCAGCCATTCTCTGGACGTACCTTCTCTGTCGATAATCGATCGTGGTCGAAAACCTGTCGCCAAATGAGATCTCAGCCCCCCGGCTTTCGCCGGGGGGCTGGTGATGTCAGGGATCAGTCCTTCTTTTCAAATTCGGCGTCAATCACGCCGTCATCGGGCTTTCCGCCACCTGCGGGTCCCGCCTGACCACCGCCATCGGTTCCAGGAGGAGCCTGCATGTGCTGAGCCAGAGCGTAACTGGCTTGCTGCAGTCCTTCGACAGCCGAGTTGATCGCCCCAACGTCGTCACCCTTTTCGGCAGCCTTCACCTTTTCGATGCTGGCTTCGACAGCCGCCTTGGACGAGGCATCCAGTTTCGAGCCATGTTCTTTCAGCAGCTTTTCAATCTCGTAAACCGAGGTCGAGGCCTTGTTCTTGGCTTCGGCCAGATCACGTCGTTTCTTGTCGTCTGCCGCATGGGATTCCGCATCCTTTCGCATCCGGTCGATTTCGGCCTGATCCAGACCGCTGGAGTTTTCGATACGGACCGAATGTTCCTTACCAGTTGCCTGGTCCTTGGCCTTTACGTTCAGGATGCCGTTCACGTCGAGGTCGAACGTCACTTCGATCTTCGGTTCACCTCGGCGAGCCGGAAGAATCCCTTCCAGGTTGAACTGATTCAGCATGCGGTTGTCGCGTGCCATCGGTCGTTCGCCCTGGAAGACACTGATCGTCACTGCAGTCTGACCATCGACGGCCGTTGAGAACGTTTCCTTCTTGGTGACGGGGATCGTGGTGTTACGTTCCACCAGAACCGTCATTACGCCCCCTTCAGTTTCCAGACCCAGCGACAGCGGGGTGACGTCCAGCAGAACCATGTCCTTGACGTCGCCCGAGATGATGCCCCCCTGGATCGCTGCCCCGATCGAGACAACTTCGTCAGGATTCACACCTCGGTGTGGCTCCTTTCCGCCAAACATCTTCTTGACGAATTCCTGAACCTTGGGAACTCGGGTGGAGCCCCCGACGAGCACAACTTCGTCAATCTGGCTGGGCGACAGCTTGGCATCTCGCAGTGCATTTTCCACGGGCTTGCGGCAGCGTTCGATCAGGTGATCGATCATCCGCTCAAACTCGGCTCGAGTCACACTCATCTGCAGGTGCTTGGCACCGCTGGCATCAGCAGTGATGAACGGCAGATTGATGTCCGTCGACTGCTGTCCGGAAAGTTCTTTCTTGGCCTTTTCGGCGGCTTCGCGCAGTCGCTGCAGGGCCATCGCGTCCTTTCGCAGGTCGATCGAATGCTCGGCCTGGAACTTGTCCGCAATGTGCTTGATCAGGACTTCGTCGAAATCGTCACCACCCAGGTGCGTGTCCCCGTTGGTGCTGAGAACTTCGACCAGTTCGTTGTCGACTTCCAGAACCGAGACGTCGAACGTCCCGCCACCCAGGTCGAACACCGCAATCTTTTCGTTCTTCTTGTTCTGCAGACCATAGGCCAGTGCCGCAGCGGTCGGCTCGTTGATAATTCGGTCAACGGTCAGACCCGAGATTTCACCGGCATCCTTGGTTGCCTGTCGTTGAGCATCATTGAAGTAAGCAGGCACCGTGATCACAGCGCGCGTGACGGTGTGACCGAGATACGCTTCCGCGGCTTCTTTCAGCTTGCGAAGAACTTGAGCCGAAACTTCGGGCGGAGTGTAGGTCTTGCCATGCACTTCGACCTTCACGTATTCGTTGGGTCCCCCGATGACCTTGTAAGGGACAATCTTCTCTTCCGATTCCACTTCAGAGTGTCGCCGCCCCATGAATCGCTTGATGGAGTAGATCGTGTTCTTGGGGTTCGTAACCGCCTGTCGCTTTGCCGGATCGCCAACGAGCCGATCTCCCTTTTCGGTGTAGGCGACGACGCTGGGGGTCAGTCGGTTCCCTTCCTGGTTGGCGATAACCTTGACTTCGCCCCCTTCCATCACGGACACCACGGAGTTAGTCGTTCCGAGGTCGATCCCGATGATACGTTCTTGAATTGCCATGTCGTTGGTCCTCTGAAATTATGGTTTAGGCGCTGATTGAAATCGCATACAAATCTGCTTAAGGCATGCCACGCTGCACTTTCTGGCATGCCAGTCGGTGTCTTTCATAGGAGAGCAAACACCGCGCCAATGACTTCAGAAACGGCTTTGAAACTCCGCAAGATCATTAATCACAATGCCTTGCGGTTCAGTGAAAGAGTTGCCACACCAAACCACCAAACACATCGCTGCCATTTTGGCGACACCAGTGGTTTGGCGCCTTTTGGGGGCGAGTGCCATTGTGGCAGCGACATCAAGGCCAGTGTTGGCAC
>CAXBSB010000211.1:0-13611 GCA_963977965.1 uncultured Schlesneria sp. | reverse complement strand
TGTATGACAAAGGCCATCAGCCGGCACGCACTAGCGTCCGGTTCGCCTTCTCTTTCGCATGGAATCCGCACCAACTCTCGAAACGGGACGCTACCGCGTACCGGCTGATGGGTGTATTGAGCCCACCAGCATTTCTCAACGATTCCTGGTGGTGAGCCGGCGCTCGAAGCGAGGTTGTCCCGCCCGACTTTGAAAGACGCGATTGCCCTGTGGAAACCGATGACTCTGTTGTGTGCCGTCAACGGGATCTGTACAAGGTTTCTGTTCCGCCGATTGGCGGACGTCTGGGTTATCTTCACATCTATTTGAAAAGGATTCTGTCATGCTTCACCGTCGCGCTCTTTTTGCCATGGGAATGGCGTTTCTGCTGATCACTGGAACCGTGCAGGCCGCTGACAAACCCGATCCCACCGGAACCTGGAAATGGTCGGTGACCTTTAACGACATGAAACGCGATTTCACACTAAAACTGAAGCTGGACGGTGACAAACTGACTGGTGCGATGCTCGGTCGCAACAATCAGGAAACCGCCATTGAAGAGGCTTCGTTCAAGGACGGTGAAGTTGCCTTCTCGGTAACTCGCGAACGTAACGGTCAGAAGTTCACCACGAAGTACAAGGGGAAGGTCGATGGTGATACGATCAAGGGGAAATCCGAGGGGATGCGAGACGGCCAGACTCAAAGTCGCGATTGGGAAGCGAAGCGGGAAAAGGCTTAGAACATCTGATTTCAGTGTGGGACCCGCACCAGTCACTGAAATGAATTCGAAAGTGGAATGAGGTGAGTCACGCGGCTCGCCTCATTTTCTTCATCGGGAATGATTTGATTGTCGGAGAGTTCAAGCATGGCGAATCGTATGGTCGGTCGACTGGGGATGCTGCTGACGTTTGTTCTTAGTGCTGGCCTGCACGCGGCTGAGCCGACTCGGCCCAATATCCTGCTGATCTTCGCCGACGATCTGACCTGTCAGGCGATCAGCGCTTACGGCGACAAACGGCGATTGCTGGAAACGCCCCAGATGGATCGGCTGGCCAAAGAAGGGATGCGATTTGATCGCTGCCTGGTCACGAATTCGATCTGCGGACCCAGCCGAGCGACAATCCTTACCGGAAAATACTCACACGTGAACGGCTTTTACAACAACAGCAACAGCCGATTCGATGGAGCACAGCAGACATTCCCCAAGATCTTGAAGGCGTCTGGCTATTCGACCGCGATCATCGGCAAGTGGCACCTGCAAAGTGAGCCAACCGGATTCGACTATTGGCACATCCTTCCCGGCCAGGGAATCTATTACAACCCGCCCATGAACAAGATGGGGCAGCAGGTCAAGCACAGTGGCTACACCACCGATGTCATCACCGACCTGTCAATCGACTGGATCAAGAACCGCGACAAATCCAAGCCATTCCTGCTGATGAGCCAGCATAAGGCTCCGCATCGTGAGTGGGCTCCGGCTGTTCGTCATCTCGGCTGGGACAAGGATCGCCAGTACCCCGAGCCTGAGACTTTGTTTGATGACTACGCCGGACGAAGCAAAGCAATCAGCGATCACGACATGGGGCTGGATCGTTCGTTCTCGGAACTGGATGCCAAGCTGAAGCCCTCGGCCAACATGACCGAAGAACAATTGAAAGCGTGGAACGCGTATTATGAACCTCGTAACGATGCGTACCGAAAGGCCAAACTGACGGGCAAGGATCTGGTGCGGTGGCGCTACAATCGATACATGCACGATTACCTCGCCTGCGTGAAGGCTGTCGATGAAAGTGTCGGCCGGATGCTGGAAGCTCTGGAACAGGAAGGGATCGCCCAGAACACGGTCGTGATCTGCTCGTCGGATCAGGGATTCTTTCTGGGAGAGCATGGCTGGTTCGACAAACGCTGGATCTTCGAAGAATCACTCCGCAGCCCGTTGCTGGTGCGCTGGCCTGGCGTCATCAAACCCGCCAGCGTCAATGGCAACATCGTGTCGCTGCTCGATTTCGCAGAAACATTTCTGGACCTCGCAGGCGAAAAAATCCCGGCCGATATGCAGGGACGCAGCATGGTGCCCCTCTTCCGAGGCAATGTCCCGTCAGACTGGCGCAAGAGCCTGTACTACCATTACTACGAATTCCCGGCCCCGCATCACGTAAGGCCTCATTACGGTGTCATCACCGACCGGTACAAGCTGATTCACTACTACAAGCCGGATGTCAACGACTGGGAACTGCTGGATCGCCAGGCCGATCCGCTGGAAGTCAAGAACTTCTATCAGGCACCCGAGTACACTCAAACGGTGAAAGAACTTCACGCCGAGTTAAATCGATTGCGTGAAGAAGTCAAAGAGACTGGCGAACCACCGCGTGAAGCCTTTGGAAATCAAGCGTTTGAAGGGGAACAGAAACTGGCACCGAAGCCTGCTGTGAAGAAAAAGGCGGAATGATTTTGCGATCTCGGAACCCGTTACGATTTGGACATTAACAGAGTTTAAAGCAGGGGCCGTGTATTCTGTGAAGTCCGTGGTCAGGATTACGACCACGGATTTCTCGGATAACACGGATGAAGAAGGGGTAATCAACTCCGCGAGTTCATCATCGGCGAGGCGATGTGGCCGACGCTGTTGAGAATTCATGAGTCAATCAATCGAAGTCTGCCTGAAAACGACGATTGAACCTGTTCGGTTCTGAATATCCGTGTTATCAGTGAAAACCGTGTTTGAATTCTCCTGAACAACAGGAAAAGGAACCCCCACTTTTCTCGGACAGGAATTTCCGCATCCCATCCTTGACTACGCGTCCAGATTCCCACACTCATCAAGAAACATCATTCCGGGATCGGGTCAGTCCGGCGGACGGGCTTGTCTTCCCAGATCGCGATGTCAGTGACGGGATCGTACTTCAGGACTCGCTGGGCACTGTTCTTTGCAGGGGCGACGTCGATCTTTGGCAGCCATTTTCGATGCTCGGCGATGACGGCGGCGTGTTCGGTGCGACTGGCGAGGTTCGTCCATTCGTTCGGGTCGGATCTCATGTCGTACAGTTCTTCAGTCCCGTCGGCGTAGCGGATGTACCGCCAATGTTCGCTGCGTATTCCGTGGTTGCCGCGATTATGTGATGTGATGGCAGGTCGCTCACGCGGGGTCTGTGCGTTCTGCAGTTGAGGGACCAGGCTGATCCCTTCCAGATCGGTTCTGGGTTTCAGGTGACAGAGCTCGTTCAGCGTGGGATAGATGTCGAGCAACTCTGCCGGTTGAGAACATCGTCCCCCCGCTTTGACCCCCGGGCCGGCAAAGATCAGGGGAACTCGGGTTCCTCGATCCCAGAGTGTGTTCTTGCCGGTGATGCTCTTTTCTCCCAAGTGCCAGCCATGATCACCCCACAGGACAATCACGGTATTCTCTGAAAGCCCCGCTTCGTCGAGCGTGTCCATGATTCGCCCCACCTGCGCATCGACGAAACTCGTGCAGGCGAGATACGAGCGAACGAGATTGCGCCACTGGTTGTTTTCACGAACCCATTTCAATCGAGGTTCTGGAAGATCCCAGTGCAGATACCAGGAAAACCGCGGGGTATCATCACGATCATCGGCCTTGATGGCTGGCAGGATGCGATCGTCGTCGGGATACAGATCAAACCACTTCTGGCTGGCATAACAGGGGACATGCGGCAGGAAGAACCCTGCGGCCAGAAAGAACGGCTGGTCTCTGGGTGCCTGTTTAATCTGATCGATGGCCCAACTGGCGACCTGGTAATCCCCTTTTTGTTCATCCTTGTGCGGGAAGACTCCCCAGTCCATCAAGGGATGGTTTCCCATGGGTGTCGGCGGGATGAGCTTTTTATCGGGCTTCACACCGATTCCCCCTGCCTGACCCCAGACATCGAATTCCTGTAATCGCTGCTGAGGTCCACCGACGCCGCCATGATGGATCTTGCCGACTGTGTATGTCCGGTAGCCATGTTGCTTGAAATGCTGCGAGATTGTGACTCGATCCTTCCAATCATCCAGCGTTCGAAACCACGGCGACAGGCCATAGATTCCCGTCGTCGTCGGACGAAGGCCTGTCATCAAGCTGGTTCGTGACGGGTTGCAGAGTGGTGCCTGACAATGTGCATTCAGAAATATCGTCCCTCGTGCAGCCAGTCGGTCGATGTGTGGCGTCTTCGCATGAGGGTGACCGAGTGCGCCGATCCAGTCGTTCTGATCATCAATCGCGATAAAGACCACGTTAGGCCGCGAGGACTGTGCCCACAAGTTTTGGCAACAGATGTTCAGACAGATTGCGAAGAGAAGAGCGAGTCTCATCGGGATGTTCTTCCGTTATTTGTAGATTCCATGAATCGATTCCGGGACAAGCGGAATGATGATTCGGGTGTCCGAAGAAGAATGGCAAAAAAGCAGTCTTTCATCAAATCATGAAGCTTCGATCTCGCGATGCAATGCGCGAGCAGCACTGGATTGCCATGAGATTCTCGCAGAATCGTTCGGGTTTCCACTGTCATTTACTGCGGTACGGCGCAGGTCAATCGATGCAGTCGCAACAACCCGCCTGATTCGTATAGTCCAAACAGGCACTCATCAGATTCAGCGTTGTGACGAGTGTGATTGAATGGCCTTCGCGATTCAACGAATTCGGATTGCCACAGAGTTGAAAACGTCTCTCGCACCAGTAATCGGCAATGACGCTCAAGCGAGTCGCACGTTTCAAGCGGTTCTCTGCAGAAGCAGGCTGAATTCCATGAAACTCAATTTCTGGCAGGGCGTTTGCATAGGTATTTGCATCACGTGGATGCATTCAACCTGAATGTTGGCACATGGAACTCCATTCTGGAGTCATTGTTTTAACGGTCTTGTTTCGACAGGGGATTCTGATGAGTAGACGCTTTTCTCGCCGTATCGGATTTACATTGATCGAACTACTGGTGGTCATTGCCATCATTGCCGTTTTGATCGCACTGCTGCTGCCAGCCGTCCAACAAGCTCGTGAAGCGGCTCGCCGTACTCAATGCAAGAACAACATGAAGCAGATCGGACTCGCTCTGCACAATTACGAAAGTACCTCCGGTTGCTTCCCGATCGGTTCGTACTCGCCGTGGAATACCGTTCCAAACTGGCGTCTACAGTTATTCCCATATTTTGATCAGGCTCCGCTTTACAGTCGCATGGACTTCACTCAGAGCTTTGCCGGAAACGTCACGACCACGAATACGACGACATTGTCGAAGCTGGTTCTGGCAGGTTACGTCTGCCCCTCCAGTCCACTCGACCCTTGCGCGAACATTGTGAACAATCAGAACAACATTCAGATTCCGATGTACGTTGGTATTTCTGGCGCCACGCCAGACGTTGCTTCGCGGACCGTCGGATCCAGCAGTAATTACGGTGGGTTCTACACGAACAATGGAATGTTACTGCACAATCAGTTGACACGTATTCGAGATGCCGTCGACGGCACAACGAATGTGATTGTTGTTGCCGAACAGTCAGGCCGTGTCGGAACGACCGATATGCGAAGTGGATACTACGGCGGTTACACAGGAACCACATTTGGCGGGCTGGTCTCAGGAACCAATCCAGCAGGAGCGGATTCATGGAGCACGGGGCTGACAGGCGTGCAGTACCGGTTTAACGCTCCAACGATGGCAGGTGGCTCGGATAATCCCTGGGATGCCAACACCGTCGTGAATTCTTTACATGTTGGTGGAGTGCACGTTTTGCTGGGTGATGGTTCCGTCCGTTTCATCAGTGACAACACGGACTTTACTGTCGTGCGTAACCTTTGCTCGCGCGATGATGGGATTCCGGTCGGTGATTTTTGAGGGACAGTGGACATCAGCGTGAGGTATCTGGCGTGATCCCCGGATGCCTCACCCTGACCTCGCCTCTCCGTTTGCCCTTCTTTTTCAATCAACATTCCTTGAAAGGAATCTGTTCTATGTTTTCGCGTCGAATGATAATTGCAATCTGCATGAGTGGCCTTTGGGCCACATCCGGGTGTAGCGGGACACCTGCCAAGGAAACTCCGACTGGAGTGAAAGGGATCGTGACTTTGGCTGGCAAGCCTTTGACGGAAGGGACTGTCAGCTTTTCGAATTCGTCAACAGGCAATGGCGCCATTGCACAGGTTGGTGCTGAGGGAAAGTTTTCGGTGACGGGTGGCGTTGTTCCTGGCGAATACAAAGTGACGATCACGCCTCCAACGCCGACCCCAGAAAACCCCGCGCCCAAGCAATCGGCAATTCCGGAAAAATATCGAACTGAGGCCACGACGGATCTGAAAGCCAAGGTCACGGCTGGCTCCAATGATCTGAAATTCGAGCTGAACTGATTGCGGTAGAACTTTAGGTGGGATGCAGAGCCTGTGGTCGGAGCGAAACTTCCCGGCTCCTGAGGAACATCACGTCGATCCCAATACCAAATCGTCTTGATGCAAGGCACGGTCGTGGTGAAGCGGGAGGGTGAGGCCAGCCGAACCGCCATCGGATCGGGGAGCGTAATACCCAATCGCGGCTCGGCGGGAGCCTCGCCCTCCCGTTTTGCTCGTAAATCAGCCGATCGGCCACAGAAATGACCAGGATCTACCAGAAGTTCCCCCCTACTACGTTTGCGCCCAAAGGTGCTGGGAAACTACGATCTGCGATCGCTTCGCGATCAAGATTACAGGCCAAACCTCACAATTGCACCGACAAATATCGTTACCCGCGTTGAGTGGCACTTGTCTCCACCCTACGGCTTCAAATGGCCATGGCCCACTGATGCGCAGTCGACTCAGCAGTGATTGAAGGCGAGACTCACGCGGCTCGGCGTCGGACTTGAGCGTCGTAAAGCCGTTTGTAGGCAGGACAGGTTGCCAGTACCGAACTGTGCGAACCGAAAGCGATCGCCTTGCCCTGTTCCATCACCAGCACATGCGTCACTTGTACCAGTAATGAGGGAGTCATGGCATGCGTCACGATGAAAGTCGTGCGACCGCGAGCCAGGTCGGCCAGCGATTCATGAATCAACTGTTCACTCTGAACATCGACGGCCGAAGTGGCTTCGTCGAGAATCAGGATGGCGGGGTCTCGCAGAATGGCTCGAGCCAGGGCGACTCGCTGACGCTGGCCGCCTGAGAGCCGATGCCCGCGATCTCCCACACCGGTTTTCAGACCATCGGGTAGCTGCTGGACAAAACTCAACACATGCGCTCGCCGGGCCGCTTCTTCGATCTCGCTTGGCGCTGCAGTCGGATGCCCGTAGCGAATATTGTCTTCGATCGACATATCGAACAGTTGAGTATCCTGAGTCACGACTGCGATCTGTCGACGCAGTTCCCGCGGGTCTGCGGATGTCACTTCGACACCATCGATCCGAACTTGTCCGATATGTGGGTCGTACAGTCGCGGCAACAGGTTTGCCAGTGTCGATTTTCCAGATCCATTTCCACCAACAATGGCAACGGTCGCTCCGAACGGGACTTTCAATGTCACATCATCCAGAGCATTGGTGCGATGAGCATCATCACCAGCAACCGCATATCGAAATGAAACATGATCGAATTCGATCGACTGATGATGGCGTGGCACTGGGACAAAGTCTGGAGACGAAACGACCAGTGAGGTCTTATCCATCCAGCCGAAAACCCGATCGCAGGCTGTTGCCGACTTTTTCACTTTCGAGTAGATGCTGGCAATACGACGGGCGGGATCGAGGATGCCAGCGAGAAGGGTGTATAGGAGGGAGAGTTCCGCGGGGGTCATCTGGTATTCAGAAAGCTGCACACCCCAGATGGAAGTCTGACCGCGTAGAACCAGATATGCTCCTGGAAGCGACCCGATAAACACTCCGACCATTGCCAGGAATTCGATTGATGGGCTGGAGAGTGCATCAATGCGGACAATCTTCATGGCCTTATCGAAGTAGTCGCGGTTCTCGCGTGCCAGCCGGCGGCGATGAAGCCGCTCATTTCGAAATGCCAGCACTGTGGTGAATGACTGAAGAGGCTCGATCAATGCTCGATAGACGCGTGACATGCTGTCCATCTGACGACGACTGGCACGTTTCAGTCGCTTTCCAAGATTTCCGAATAACAGGATGGCGAGAGGGGCACACGCGAATGAAAGGGCTGTTAGTCGCCAGTTCAATCCAAAGGCGCAGGCGATGCAGCCAATAGCCTTCAGCGGTTCAATGATGGCCTTGCTGCCGAGCAATGTCAGGCCATTGGATAGTTGCTGCAGATCAAACGTAAATCGCGACATGAGCGCGGGCGTCGTTTCCAAAGCCAGCGTCTGGTGATCCAGTTTGAGCGTGGCGCGAAAGAGTTGCTCACGCAACGACTGCATTGTCCGTTCCACCGAAGCACAAACCAGCGTCTCTTGAATGTAGTCGAGGCAGCACTTGACCGCTGTCAGGATCAGCAGCAGCGCCATGATCTGCGCCAGCAACGTGAAGCGGTCAGGGTTGAGGTGCGGCACCAGATTTGTCTGAAGCCACTGATACCGCCATTCCTGACGGAGGCCGTCGGTCAGGTCGCTGATACAGTCACGACAGTCCTTCTCACTTCGGGCAATTTCTTCGGGGGTACCGCTTGCGCGAAGTTTTACGAGTTGAGCTTCTATGCGTTCCCGTCGCTCGGACTGTCGTTGAACAGTGTCACGTGCCTTGGAGAGTTTTTCGGTGATGTATTCACCGAGTGATTGTCCTTCGAGCAAAACCTTGCCTACCGGGTAGACCATCACCAGGACGCTCGTAAACAGGACGGCAATGAGGGTCGCCAGAGAGAACGAGACAAAAAGACGCCCTCGCTGTTGCCAGACGAACGGAGCCAGTCGAGCCAAACTTTTCACGTTGCCGATCCTTCGAGGTCACTTAGGGCCGGGATTAGATACGGAATCGGGATTCTGGTCCAGACGAGATTCCTTCGGGGTCGACTTGAATGAACGCCTCGTAAACATCTATCTGAAAATACGTTACAGTGAATCCGTCCTGGCGGTGCGAGACGCTTTGGCCGTGCAACTTTCTATTGCCGTGATTGTTCGGCTTTCCGAAATCGATCGAATTCTGTGGCAAACAACCATGGATTCGGAATACCGAAATCATCACGATCCCCGCCCCCAAAAAGGAGGCGGATGATGAGAGAAGTTTTGATTGTTTTGGCAATTGTCGTCGTGGGAACCAAATGCATTCAGATGTATAACGTTTGGGAAGAACCACTCGCGTCGAAGATTTTGCGGGAATCGTTAGCGGTTTCGAAAAGCCCATGAGGATCCGAGGTTGCACACAGCATCGGAAAATCCGCAGCCACGGACCACCTACGTGGCACTCGGCATGATGAAACGCTGCCCGGCGAAAATGGCTGGTTTTCGAGGAAGACTCAGGTTCGCGGGTTCCAAATCGAAGAATCTCCGGAACAGAGAAAAGAATTTCGATTCTTCGCGCTCCTCATTTTTGGCGAGGTCTGTTAGATTTGCCCGTGTCGGGAGAATCGATTTTGAGGAATTCGGGAAGATTGCGGAAAATGCAGGGTCGAGTCCGCGGTCATTCGTCTCGAAACGCCGATGAATTTGTTGGACCGAACAATTGACCGGGATGGAACCGGTATAGAATGTTGCCTGCGGGGCAGGTTTGATGCCCACCATGCCCCGACAGCGTTGATGCCAGGACCGGGATCAAAAGCAAACAAACACGATGAGTCCTTCCAACATGGTGCTACCCTCACGTACGGTGCGTGAGGTGGAGGTGATGGAGTCGGCGTCCGACGGCTCCCCAACCGATCAAGGTCAACTGGGATCGGTCGACAGTTCCAATCTGTCCTACCTCGAATCCCAGTATCTTCAGTTTCTGGAATCGCCGGAATCGGTTTCTCCAGAGTGGCGTGACTACTTTCAGCACATCGCTGAAACTCAAGCCAGATACGGAGACGAGGTTGACCTGTTCCGTGCTCCGAAAATGGGGAACGGCTCGGTTGTCAGCCCGATGGAACTGGACTACGCGATCCTGCAGGAACGCGTTGACCGCCTGATCCGCAACTATCGCGTGATGGGGCACTATGCTGCGGACATCGACCCGCTGGGTCAGCCTCGCGCGAAGGTTCCCGAACTGGAACCCGCCAACTGCGGCTTTTCGGCCGCAGACATGGAACGCCAGTTTTCCACAATGGCATCCAGTGGTCCGAACCTGCGGACACTTGGGGAAATCGTCATCTGGCTGCGAAATACGTACTGTCGTTCAATCGGTGTGCAGTTCATGCATATTGACGACTTGCCGGTGCGCGAATGGCTTCAGCGGCGGATGGAAGCGACCGAAAACCGGATCGAACTGACTCGCGAAGAACAGCGTCGTATTTACAAAAGACTCAGTGACGCGGTCGTTTTCGAAGAATTTATTCTGAAAAAGTGGCAGGATGCCAAGAGCTTCTCGCTGGAAGGGGCCGAAACTCTCATTCCGCTGCTCGAACTGGCGATCTACAAAGCTGCAGACCAGGGAATTGAAGAAGTCGTGATGGGGATGGCCCACCGAGGCCGTCTGAACGTGCTTGCAAGCATCATGGGCAAGGCACCTCGGGCAATTTTTCGCGAGTTTTCCGACCTCGATCCCGAACTCAATACCGGCCGCGGTGACGTCAAGTATCATCTGGGTTACAGCAACGACTGGTACTCGGGCGACGGCCGAAAAGTCCACCTGTCGCTATGCTTCAACCCCAGCCATCTGGAGTTCGTCAATCCGGTTGCCATGGGACGCGTTCGAGCCAAGCAGGATCGCAAACGCGACGCCGATCGAAGCAAAGTCCTGTGCATGCTGATTCATGGCGACGCCGCATTTGCGGGCGAAGGGATCATCCAGGAAACCCTGAACCTGAATGAACTGGCCGCCACCCGAATCGGCGGGACAATTCACGTTGTCGTCAACAACCAGATCGGGTTTACAACGGGCCCGTCACAGGCTCGCTCGACAGCGTACGCGACAGACGTCGCCAAGATGCTGCAGATTCCAATCTTCCATGTGAACGGTGAAGATCCCGAAGCCGTCGCTCAGGTCGTTCGACTGGCGATGGATTTCCGTCAGGAGTTCCATCGCGATGTCGTCATCGACATGTATTGCTACCGATTGCGTGGCCATAACGAGCAGGATGAGCCCGCCTTCACTCAGCCGTTGATGTACAGCAAGATTAAGGCTCGCAAGAAGGTCGGACAGAGCTACCTCGACAAGCTGCTGAAAATGGGTGGGATCACCCAGGAAGAAGCAGATCGAGTTCAGTTCGTTCACCGTCAGCAGCTTGAATCAGAATACGAAGTTGCTCGCGGTCCCGGTTACGAACATCGCTGGGATACGCTGCAAGGGATGTGGCGTGGCTATGTCGGTGGACATGAAACGGGAATTGCTGAAGTCGAGACGGGGGTGAGTGTCGAGAAACTCACGGAAACCCTGGATAAGCTGACCCGTTTCCCCGATGACTTCCATCCGCACACGCGAATTTTCAATCCAGATCCCAAACGCATCAGCCTGCTTCAGAACCGGCGGGCGATGGCTCGTGGTGAGCAACCGCTGGATTGGGGGGCTGCCGAAGCTCTCGCATTCGCCACGATCTCGCTGGAAGGATTCCGTGTTCGAATTCATGGCCAGGACGTGGAACGAGGTACGTTCAGTCATCGCCATGCAGTTCTGCACGACGTCGAGAATGGCAAGCAGTACATCCCGCTGGCAAATTTGTCTGCTACACAGGGACCTATCGAGCTGTACAACAGTTGCCTGTGCGAAACGGGTGTCCTGGGCTACGAGTACGGATATAGTCTCGACACGCCGGATGGACTCATCTGCTGGGAAGCACAGTTCGGTGACTTTGCCAACGTGGCACAAGTCATCATCGATCAGTTCATCGTCAGTGCCGAAGACAAATGGAATCGCCTGAGCGGACTGGTCATGCTGCTGCCACACGGCTTTGAAGGTGCCGGCCCCGAACACTCCAGTGCTCGACTGGAACGGTTCCTGGCACTGGCGGCAGAAGACAATATCCAGGTGGCCTGTCCAACCACTCCGGCACAGATTTTCCACCTGCTGCGTCGACAGGTTGTTCGCAAATGGCGTAAGCCGTTGGTCGTGATGACTCCAAAGTCATTGCTGCGACTGCCAGCGGCTGTGTCAGCACTCAGCGACCTGTCCACGGGGACATTCCAGCGAGTCATTCCAGACAAAGACGACGTCCCCCCTTCGGGCGTCAAACGAATTCTGCTGTGCTCTGGCAAAGTCTATTATGACCTGTTGCGGAGAAGGACAGAATTGCAGCGGACCGACGTTGCGATTCTGCGGCTGGAACAATTGTATCCGCTTCCAGAGCAGCCACTGCGCGAATGCCTGTCTGCCTATGCCGAAGGGACTCCTGTGACATTTGTTCAGGAAGATCCCGAGAACATGGGGGCCTGGCGGTTCCTGCGAGTCTTCTGGGGACAATCGTTGTTTGACCGCCATCCGTTTGATGGAATCTATCGCCCCGCTTCGGCAAGTCCGGCGACGGGTTCACATACCAGCCACGATATCGAGCAGGATGTCATCCTGACCAAGGCCATCGGCCCCTCATTGAAGCCGGTTGGTCACCACTAAATCGCCCATGATATGTTCGCCCATGACACGAGATGCACACAACACTGTAGAATGAATCATCGCCGAGCGGGCGGATTTTCCCTGAACTGAGGAAGTACCAATTCCATGACCGTTGAAGTAGTTGTCCCCGGGTTTGGCGAATCGATCAGCACTGTCGTCCTGGTCGAATGGTTGAAGAAGGTTGGCGACCAGGTAAAAGCCGGTGACGATCTTGTCGAAGTCGAAAGCGACAAGGCCACGCAAAAGATTGCTTCGCCATCGGGTGGAGTGATTGCGAAGGTTTTGAAAAATGACGGTGATTCGGCAGATGTTGGTGAAGTGATCGCCTTGATTGACGAGTCGGTCGCTTCGAATGCCGCCAGCGCGGCACCTGCGACTCCTCCAGCCCAATCTGCCCCGGCACCGGCCGCTGCCACTGAATCCGCCCCGCGGGTCATGCCCGCAGCAGCGCGAGTCATGGCCGAAAACGGAGTTTCAACCTCACAAGTAACTCCGACCGGGCCTGGTGGCCGCATCCTGAAAGAAGACGTGCAGCGCCAGGTTTCCGCGGCGGCTACCCCACCAGCCAAGCCCGCCGAGCCCAAACCTGCGGCTGTGGTGGCGGCTCCACCAAAAGCGATCATCACCAAGGCCACCGGCGAGCGGTCTGAAAAGCGACAGGCGATGAGCCCCATTCGCAAGCGTATTGCACAACGACTGGTGGAAGCTCAGCACACTGCAGCCTTGCTGACAACGTTCAATGAAGTCGACATGTCCGGAATCATGAATCTGCGCAAGCAGCATCAGGATTCGTTCGTAGAACGCTATGGAATCAAGCTTGGTTTCATGTCGTTCTTCGTGAAAGCGGCGGTCGATGCTCTGCAGGCGTTCCCCGCGATCAATGCGGAAATTCAAGGCACAGAGATCGTCTACCACAACTACTTCGATATCGGTATCGCGATCGGTGGTGGAAAAGGTCTGGTTGTCCCTGTCCTGCGGAACGCCGAACGCATGGGCTTTGCCGAAATCGAACTGGCCATCGCCGATTTTGCGAAGCGAGCCCAGAACGGTCAG
>CAXBSB010000210.1:0-13828 GCA_963977965.1 uncultured Schlesneria sp. | reverse complement strand
CTTCAGTGCGATCCTCTTCGTTGACCGCGACACATACAGACGCCGATGATTGACAAAAACACCAATCCGTTAATTATCAGAAGCCACCGATTACCGCGTGGCTTCGGTCCATCCGTTTTCTGTTTGGAGTCCTGTATAACAACCTTGGCGGGATTCAGTTTCGCGTCGTCAACAACGAACTCTTCAGCAGGCACATACTTCGCTCCGTCGTAAACAGAGAGCGACCCTTTGATTTCATCCACCATTCTGTCGCCGTACCGGAATCTGAATTGTCCAACGTTGAATTCGTCGTCAGAAACCGGACTATTCAAAACGGTCTTCTGCATGGTGATTGTCCGGATGAAAGACGGGTGAATCGTACCATCCTCATCCTCTCGAGTATGAATCACAGTCATCTCTGCTGGAACAAATATCTCTGACACGGCCTGGAACTTTGAACGTCGTTGCCATGAAAGCACACCGTTTTGGAACTGAGAGTCATCGATCACATTGAAGCTGACATTGCCGTCGTACTTCCACGAAGTTTTTGTTCCACTCTTGGACGTGAATGTATGCGTGTAGACAGGAGCATGATCTGCAGATCCGACGATACTTTCCATTTCAGCATACTTCGGATTTACGACCCACCCGGCGTGGCGTTCGCAATGACTCCAGTATGAACGCGGCTTCTTGGTGGAGTATTGGCCCTGAAAAAAGCAGTCGCGCGGGTCGAAAGACTGCGTATCTCGCCTCGAATTCTCAGACGCACGACGAAACAGTACACGACTACCGCTTGCGGGAAGCCAAGGCAGCGAAGTGAATCCGGGAATTTGGCCGCGGTTTTCACGCACATCGTATTCAAACATCTCCTCCGGGTTGACAATCAAATGCCGTCCGAAGCCAGGCTTACCAGTCGTCATCTGTGTACCATTGGCAACATCAACGAAAATGACGGGATCGGATGAGTCTACAAATGTATGAAGCCGCCCGTTGATGTTGTCGAGCGAGAAAGTAATCGTACCGCGCATGAGTCGCCAGTAACCAGGCTTGGGACCTTCATGTTTCGCGATGACTTCTGGAACTGTTACAGGTTCCGCGATTACCCTCACCCCTTCCCGGATCAGCCCGTCGGCCCCGAAAGACGGGTTTGGGTCATTCGAACGCACCCAATCGGAAAACGAACAGGTTCCCGACCACGTCTCAATCCGTTCGAAATTTGACCGCATTTGAAGAGCGATTGTCTCCAGCAGTTTTGAACTTGCTTCACGTCCAATTTCGACTCGACCCGAGTCCTCTGTGTTCTGACCTGTTGTGATGGCTCCATTCACCATGAAGCAGATCATTACGACCGCGCGTCTCAACATTTTCACACGCCGCGACGAGAATCCCATGGGCAACCTGCAATTCGAACAGTGAGAATCGATGGACTTCCGTCTGATCTGCCTGCCAGCGGGTGAAAGCATAGCTCCACTCATTTTTCATGCTTCAATACGATCCTCGCAAGTCGCCTTTTCCGTTCAACTCGATCACACCGTGTTCGAATACAAGTTCGCCGTCCAGACTCCGATCAACACCGAAAAGAAGACGATTTCCGGGAGCTTTCCAAACGAGTTCGTCCAAGTGTCTTACCAAGAATTCGAAATCGCCCACGAGACACGGTTGTTCGGCAGTGTATAACAAAAGCCCTAACGAGCAACGGCCAGCTGCCGTGTCCATTACCCATTTCATCGTCTCGTCATCGGTCGCCTCGGACCATCGCAGACGTTTTGACGGAATGGCATCCCAATTTAGTATCCAAGTTGTCGTCCTCGTATTCCATGGAAAAGATTGCTTGAGGTACTCTTCCGCCTTGGCTGACACAGTGGCGGGGTATTTATCAAGGTTGGCCTCGAGCATCAACTTGCGAACATGTTCATCATTGATGTACTCGTTCATTCTAATCTACTTGCCAAATCCGTGTTTGAGCAATGCGATGTAATCAAATCCAGTCCTTTCGCTTCAGTAGACGTAGTGGTCGATCTATCGTCCGATGTCAGGTCCGGCATCCTTCAATTCACGACTCAAATCATTCGCTGAACCGCCCCTGCAAAGTCTATTCGAGCCTGACAGCGGACGATAGATCGACCAGTAGGTCAGGCTGTGCCTGACGGAGATGAACTTCAGCGTGACGCCGGCGCACCTGTTGATGATGAATATAAAATAGCACAATTGCCACTTCTGCTATTCAGTCAGGCACAGCCTGACCTACGGGACTTTGAACTTATCGCCAAGAGGCCCGTCATTCCGCTGCTTTCGGCTTTTCGTCAGCTTTGGTTTCGATACCAGTCTCCGCTTTGGGTTCGACTTTCAATAACCCTGCGGGACCTGTCGTCATCGCCATGATACAAAGCGCCGCTCGCCCCTTCATCGAAACCAGGTCAATCGCGTTGACTTTGTTTTCCGGATGCGGATTTGCAAGTTCCGTCATGAAGTGCTGCAACTGATTGGGATTACTTGCGGGAGCCAAAGAGTTCGCGCCGCTCCAGACAAGTTTCGACTTGGAATCGATCAGTTCTTCGGGACCACTGGGGGGTTGAAACCAGCCGCGAACATGCGTCCCGTAACAGATCTCGGCCTCAGCCGATGTACCATCTGCATATCGAAAGATCACCTTTGCCATCGGGGTTCCATCCTTCGCGGAGAAGAATGAAGTCTGGTAGAGATAAAGTGCCTCGAATTTCCGAGCCACTGGGATCCCCGGGGAGTCAACATGGGCAAGAAGAGTAGTGCCAGGAATGCAGGTATCACCAACGTCTCAACGTCGAGTGGCGCCAAGACAGCGGGCAAGAAGGCCGTTAAAGCCAAGGACGCTTCTGTGAAAACGCCTCCAGCGAAGATTGTTCGGCCAATACCTGCCTCGACTTCAGATACGAATTCGGTCCAGATCAAACTTGGGACGGAAGAGTTCCTCAAGCCACTGTTTGATTACTATGAGCTGAGTTTGCTGGAAGGGATGGAGCATGCATTCAGCATGACCTTGCTTCGTGATCAGTTCTATGCTGGCTGGGCTCACGTCTGGAAGGACAAAGTTGATCAGGAATATCACCTGAAAATCACTACCCCCACACCTTCCGACAACGTCCAGGGGTATGCGGACGTCATACCTCGCTATTTACAAGCCGTGGATATTGCCCGAAAGGCATTCGACAAGGCGGCAGCCATTGAATCGAATAAGCCAATCATCGCCGAGGCCAATTTGCGATTCCTGCCACCATTCGGCCTGTCGATGCTCAATGCCCACTCGGTGTTGTTACTGCACTATCCCCCTGATGAAACGCTCGACTACAAAGACTATCTGCATTCGCGAACAACAAAGCGATGGGAAAGCCTGCTGATGAGCAACGGATGCCCCGGTCCCAACCACCCGTTGTTTGAGTCCATTGTCGATGTGTACCCTGTGACGGCAGACGGTGGAAGTGGTGGCAGTACGGCTGTTGACAAGCTGTGCAAGAGTACCGAGGAAATTAAGACAGAGCTTGCCGAATACGCTAATCAGATGCTCAGCTTGTTGCTGCAACAGGATGATTTTCCCAGGGCAAACGTGACTCAACCTCTGCTGGCCATGGGGGCCAAGGTGAGAGACTGGTTTTTTTACAATAAACACCTCAAGGCGCAGATGGTTGCTCAGCTAGGGCCACTGTCGAAGCCGACACAGTTAACAACTCACACGGTGTTTTACCTCGAATTCAAAGAAGGGGTTCGGACTCCAGTCATCATTCTGGATCACCCCAGCAACTACTATCGAGGCACACCGGCGAATCGAGAGGAGCAAGTCCGCAAGGACCTGATCGGTGCCAAGTGGCAGATCGACATGGCAAAGAACCCCACCGAAGATCCCAACGATGTTCTTTCGAACGCTACGGTTCATTGGCATTCGCCTCGAAACAAAGCGATTTTCGACCGTGTCGTTAAGGATCAGGAAACCCAGTTCAAGAACATTCACAAAGACGATGAGTGTTGATGCGAGGAAACAATATCGCCGATGGATGAAGCGGGACCGAGTATCAACCAGACGTTGATTGCACGGCCCCATCATCCGGCACGCGCTACGGCCTGTTGATTTAATTTGCTTTGGTAGGTTGTCCCATGCCCCGCCATTATCCGTGTCATCTGTGAAATCCGTGGTTGTAAAATCTGACCTCGGATTTCACGGACCAGCGCAGGATCGGGTGTACGGTTTGAAGAGAATTGAACCATCAACCGGTACGCGCTAGCGTCCGGTTACGAGAGTTGATGTGGCCTCCATGCGAAAGAGAAGGCGAACCGCTTTCCGGCCGATGGGTGTATCTCAATCATTGGGTTCACGAGCGGCGCAAGTGATGCCATCACGACACAGCCCTCGGCAATGGAGGGAATTCATAATGCCTCCAACCCCGCTCGCGTCCGCGTCCGATTCTGAATGACGACGCGTTATGCACATTCTCGGAAGCCGATCTTTCTCCTCGAGCACCGCTCGAGAATCTCGAACTGAAACCTGCCGTGGCTTCATCGAGTTGTCGAATTCCCATCGAGTCGTTCGACTACATGTCGATACTGCGTCATCACAATAACTCCGGGAGAACGATCTTGAACGAACAACTCACATCGCAACATCAGTGGCTACAGCGACTTGTCGGCAACTGGGCGTGCGAATACGAGTGTGAAATCTCACCGGGGGAACCCGTGGAAAAAACGTCGGGGACCGAAACTTTTCGGTCTCTCGGCGACATCTGGGTCATCGGTGAAGGGATCATGAATACAGGCGACTGCGCCGGACGGACTGTGATGACACTGGGGTTTGACACGCGCAAGCAACAATTTGTCGGTTCATTCATCACTTCCTTGATGACTCATTTGTGGCCATATTGCGGCCAATTGGACAGCAGTGGCCGCAAGCTCATCCTGGATTCCGAAGGCCCGAGTTTTTCCGATGAAGGGGCGATGGCACGGTATCAGGATTCCATCGAATTCATCGATGACAACCATCGAGTGCTTTCTTCGCAAGTCCTGCTATCATCCGGCGAGTGGCAGAGATTCATGACCGCCCACTATTACCGAACGCCGTCCACACAGGCTGGACAATAAGATCGAACTGGCAATTCCAAGACGATCGACGTTTAAAACCGCGAACCAATTTTCAGGAGTCACTTGACCACATGTCCAAATCAAAATTGACCGGATGGATTCTGAGCGTCCTGCTGGCCGTGTTCCTCGGCGTTGTCAGCGCCATGGGGAAATTCACCGAATGGGAAGGAAAAGCCCAGATGTTTGAAAAGATGGGCTTCACGACCGATCTGATGTCCAAAATCGGGATCCTGGAAGTAATCATCACAATCCTGTTCATCATCCCTCGAACGGGTTTCCTCGGCGCAATTCTGCTGACGGGATACCTCGGTGGAGCCCAAGTGACTCATTTGCGAGTTGGCGATGGAAATTTTTTCCCAGTCATTCTTGGGGTCTTGATCTGGGTCGCACTCGGCCTGCGAAATCCGACGATCTTCAAGCTCGCATTGGGTGGAACCGGAGAGGCAACGCCTGCAGCCAATCAGAATGCCAAATAGGTACCTGACATTCATGGATTGTGTGGCACGCTCAGACGCTTTGGGATGGGCGTGGTCTTCAGGCTGAATCGCCGGGGTAACCCAGGTTGGACGCCTTCGGCCTACCTGGGTCGCAAAGCGACGAGAAGTTGGAGTCGCGCGAAACGCCCCGTAGCGTCAATCCATCCGAGTACGGATCCAGAGGGCGCGATGGCGAAAGCTTCCATTGGCTCCGCCACCCCGGTAGCCCGCAGACGGGCAACCGCGGCCACCCAGCGATATTTCGATTCTCAGAGTCCGGCTTTACGGCTTTGGAACAACCTTTACGTTGACGGGGATCTCTGCGACCAACAGGATCCCGGCGGAAGTGATTTTCAGTTTCACATTCGCAACGGGTGTTTCTGCTGCAACCTTCGGAGCCATGATCGTGATGGCGAACTTGTCTTGATCACCCGCAATCGTTGCAGCTTGAACTGTGTATCCCGCAGGCAAACCCACAACAGTTACTTCCACCGGCCCGGTGAAGCCAGCAACGCGTTGCAATGCCCCGGTAAGCTTGTGATCGGATTCGGCGACAACAGCGAGCGTGGCATCGTCGACTTTGGGAGCGACCGCCGATTTGATCTCAGCACGGAACGGCTGAGAATAGGCGGTTGCCAGAATTCGCTCAGAGTACGCGTGCGGTGTTGCCTCGGCCTTGACTACGAAATCAATGACAGGTTCCGCTACTTCCACGGGGACTGTCAGCCTAACCGACGATTGTTCCGGTTCACCCGGCAGAATCATCTTCGGTGCAGCGGAGACAACGGGAAAGTTTCCCGCGGCCGGATTGTTGTTGTCTCGCTTGCGAATGGGCTCCGTTGATTCCAGCGAAATCTTGACCGGAACCGTTGATGATGGCTGACCAGCCTGCCGCTTGATCGTCAACGGGATGTCTAGCGGCAGACCACGATACAGAACCATAGGCAACTGTTGCAGATCCAGGGACAAACCCGACGATGGAGTCGTCCCGACGGCCATCGTATCGATAAAAGTCGGTGCAACGGCACCTGTCAACAACTTCGCGGTACTCTTGATCGCTGGCTCGACTCCCACAGATTCTCCAACGATCCGCAACAGCGGAGCAACCCCTTCGGCGGGCTTGCCCGTTCGAATCAGTCGCAGCAGCACTTTTCCCTGCATGTTCGCAGGGATTTCATTCGGCGAAACGATGACCGAATTGTCACCGGCAACCGTCAGTCGAATCGGCCCTGCATAGCCCGCTCTCGCTACCTGCAGTTCCATCATCGCAGAACCGTCTTCGGGCAGGTTGATTGTCGGGGTGTTGAGCATCAGCGAATATGTCGGCTTGCCAGCAGGCTCAACGACCAGCCGATAGAAGCTACGAGGGCTCCCGCGACCAAACAGGTCACGCACCTGGACTTGAATCTGTGAGACTCCCGCAGGGACGGCGTAGTCGAGCGACAAATCGCCGATTACGGGTTGATCACTGCTTGACGCCAGCAGATTTCCGGCGGGGTGGCCAAGAATCTTGAGTTCTGATTCAAGCGGAGAATTCAGCGAATCGGCCTGCAATGTGAATCGCAATGTTTTGCCAGGAGTAACGTTCAGCAGGAAACGATCCAGTTCACCTTTCGTGGAAATGACACCGCTGATCGCAAGTGGCTTCTCTGGAGCAGCAAATGTGGCATCCACTTGTTGCAGCGATCCAGCAGCACTCGCTTCTTCGACGACTTCGGTCCCCAGACTGACGGGCAACCCTGGCAATGTCGCAACGATTCCCGATTCGGCAGGCAGCGCCAGCAGACCCGAGCGACTCTCAACAGGTACCACAAACTGGCCGGTTACTCGCGTCCCTGGAGCGAACCCGGTGCCAATCGGTTTGACGTCAACCTGGCCCGCCCCCATCGCGACAGGCAATACAGCATCGACAATCTTGAGATCGCCAATTTTCAGCCGAAACGGATTCTGACCGGGGGCATTGAATGTCAGGTCATGAAGTTCGACGGAGTAAACTCCGTCTTTCGGCAGTATTTTTTCGGCACGGGCATCCCCCTTCAAGGAACTGTGACCCCAACCGATCTCAATCGGAGTCCCCTCGGGTGATTTGATTTCGACAACGGGATTCGAAGGACCTCCCAGTCGTTTCAATTCCACGTCAGCAACAATCCGATCACCCTTCTTCCCAGCAAAGTAAATCTTCTGCTGCTGGCCTCCTGAAAGATTGCCATAGAACGCTGCTGGAAGAGTTGCCGGTTTGTCTGGAGTTGAACTCCCTGCCGCAACCTGTGGCAATCTGTCAATCGCCAGAGCCACTGATTTGCTGATCCCAATCTGCGAACGAACCCAGAACGGGAAAATGCCTGCGGGTGCCGTCGGGGGAACGGTCACGTTGAGAACCAGTCGATTCGGAGCAGATCCCTCTGCGACAGAAAACGTGACTCCCGGCACAGGAAACACGGCTGCAGGATTCGGTCCCAGATCACTGCCGTTGACGATCAGTTGAGTCGTCTGACCGATCTGCAGACCGGGTTGCGACAGGCTGGCGATGACCGGAACAACCGTTGGGACAGGTTTATCCTGAGCAATCAAGTCGGCGACGTTCGCGCCCGCGACTTCCAGAAACAGTTTCTTGGCCTGGGCAGGATTCAGAGCAGATTGGAACAAAGTGAATTCATCAACGACGCAACTGAGGTATTCACCGGCAACTTCACTGCGTCCGATCGTCACCGGAAGATTGTTGATGAGACCAGCGACAGCCACATCTTTGATCCACCCTTGCTTCGCATCAATGTACCCCGTCGGTGACGTCTTCGGAGTCAGCGGTTCGCCATTGGCGAACAACATGATTTTCAGATCATCGACATCGGTATCGTCATCTTGTTTTGGAGCATCCGCGACTTCGAAAGTTGCGGTGAGATACACCAGTTTTCGATAGGGCAGGGCTTCCTTGGCGCTGTAGGTCACAACTTTGTAGTTCGTACCATCGTGAATGTAGACCTGGAAGTTGTCGGCCTGCATCTGAAAGTTGATGCCGTAGTTCGTCGAAGCTCGATTGTTTTCGGTTCCACGCTTGGCCACCAGACCGTGGTACGCGGCATCGGTCGGCTCGGTCAAATTGACGACAAACAAACCAAACGAAACAGCACTCGGCCCATCGACGTCGGCACTGTCGGCGATTTCGATGAATTGCTGGCGTGCGGCATCCAGTTGAAGAGCTTTCTTGCCCGTCTGGTTCCAGAAAGGACTGGAAACTCGAACTGGATCGTTGACCAATTTTCCTTCGTCCGCAACAGTTCCAACCGTCGCAGAATCTTTTGCCGGCCCCGCCTCTTCATCAAACGTGAAATTCACGACTCCCTTGGTACGAACGGGCTCAGCATCCTGGCCGAACGATGGCGAATAAAAAGCGACACTAGCGCAAAGTGTCAGCGTGAGGGAGCGGAAAATCGACATCGTTCGGTAGTCCTCAAGGCGGGATGAACTCGGTAGGTTCCCGCATTCTAAATTCGCATCAGACCCTTTTGAAGTGTCTGTGTTGACGATTGGACAGAGAAGTCCAAAATCGGATCAGTAAAGTGCCGTCGCCAATTGACGACGGAATTCGCCAGTCAATTCAGAAGCGGGCCCCAGCATGTCGAAAATCTTCACCATCGTCGACTTCGCTTCGGCACGAGCCTCGCCAAAGTCCTGCTTGACGACATCGAGACAGATCTCCAATGCCTTCCGGTGCTGCGACGCCGCCGCGTACGCATCTGCCAGTTGAATCTTCAGCTTCAGGTTTCCGGGATCCGCTTCAGCAGCCTTCCGAGCTTCCTCCACGCCGCCACTTTCCGCAGCCGCCAGACGAACTTCCAATTCGCTCTTCAGCCGCTCTGCTTCCGGTTCCAGAAACCCTCGAGCGGCCAACGCTTCGAGAATCGAGCCACATTCTTCGAGGCGTCCCTGCTTCAGGATCACATTGGCCAGACAGATCTTGAGCGAATCTTCTGTCGGAGCCAGCGACAGAGCTTCCCGATATTTGGCTTCCGCAGCTTTCGGGTCAGATTCAACCAGTTCCATCGCTTCCCGCGCCAGGATCTGCGCGGGTGAGGGAATCAGCGGAGCGAGCCACGAACGAATCTGCTCTTCACTCATCAGTCCCACAAACTGATCAACAGGATTCCCCTGGACGAGTGCAAACACGGTCGGCAGCGACTGGATCCCGAACGCCTGAGCAATCTGAGGTTCGTCGTCGGTATTGACCTTAGCCAGAACGAACTTGCCGCCAAATTCTGCAGCCAGTTTCTCGAGAATTGGCCCGAGTTGCTTACATGGGGCACACCAGGGAGCCCAGAAGTCGATGACAACGGGTGTCTCCATCGATTTCTGAACCACGTCGTTCTGAAACGTGGCCATCGAGACATCAACGACAAACGGATTTGCTGCAGACATGGGGTGCCTTTCCAAAGGAAGTGCGGGTCGCACTTCCGTGTCGCGTCGGAACACGGGACGCCAAACTTAAGTTGGATGCGTTCTAATTCGGTCGGGCACGAGTGTACGCAAACGATGCTGCAACGGAAAGCGGCAGGGAAGGGGAGAGACGGCAGTGAAACTGAGCGTTCGGCGACTTGGTAAAAACGGCCGACCGACTACTTTGCTGCATCCCACCACCACCGATGTGATTCACTGCGATTCGCAGTCGCCGCGGTTTTTCTGGAAGACTCCAATCGCTGGTCACCTGATGCTGATGTCAGCGACTTATTCACTGTCTGGGCGGGATGAATTACCACGCCGCCACCAACGAGTCCGATGATCGAAGCACCCGCCTTTTTGTAGTTCACCATGGAGGGAACCTGCTTCGGCGCATTGAACGTCGGTACGGAAAGTCGTCGCTCGTCCAGCAACGTCGACATTGTCCAGCCGATTTTGTCAGCCAGCTTCTCCTGTTGAATGAGCGCGACCAGCACGGCCCAATCGGTCAGGTTCTGCAATTCCGCAAAGATCGGCGACTTCGATGCCAGCTCAGGAAACTTCTCGGTAAACTGCTTCGCAAATGCTTTGGTCGAAACGCGAGTCGTCGGTGCCGCGAAGCGATTTCCCTGAGCATCAGCGAGTTCTTCTTCTGCCAGGAGTTGCAGTCGCTGCCCCGCAAACCGAAAGGCCAGCCCATCCTCGCTCCGGTAGATTGCGTCATACAACGGGACAAACCACCAGCGCTGCATGGTATTACCACCTGCTCCCAGCATGGCCAGATGACTCTTCAGCCCCTTGACGCCAGGATTTTCCAGCCCCATCGAAATCCGCTTCATTCGATAGTCCGCTTCGACAAACGCGATCCCGAAGTGAGATTCTGCCGGGACGCCATCCACACGCACAGTTTGCATGCCCAGGATATCGTCCATCTGCTTGAATCGTGCTTCGACAACTGCCGCTGTGGCGGGGCCGCCTTGCTTGATGAAATTCTGCAGGTCAGCCAGACGTTCGGGAACGGGATCGATGGAACAGCCGATTTCGCGGTTCTTCACCAAGGTTCTGACCGCAACAACCAGATCATCCAGGCGCAGAGTCGGCCGACCGGATTCGACACCAACCATTCGCCCAACCGCATCAGGAACGAATCCTTCAGCCGGTCCCACGATGACCAGATCCTTCGTTTCCGGCAGTACCAGAATGTCATCAATCTGCTGTAATCCCGCCAGGAAAAAAACGTCGTCGGGAATCGGCTTCTGACTGGCAAGCGTCTGCTCTACGGTCTTTTCGAGTTCAACGAGCGACACGTAACGCTGCTTGCTGGGATGATTCACATCCGCGTTCAGGGTCTTCTTTGCGACCGCTTCACGACGCTTCTTTTCCAGAGCCCCGCTTGCATCCGTAGCAATCGCCAGACTGACGACGCCCGTTGCATCGATCTTGATTCCACCGGCATTGCCGTTGTTATTCCCCTGATTATTGTTCCCTTGATTGTTGCCCTGGTTGTTGCCGCCATTGTTATTCACCTGCCCGCGTAAAGCCGGAGGAACGAATGGAGTTCCAATCGCAACCAGCAGGACCATCAGCGAAGCAAGCACCAGCATTTGTCGAAGAGTGCGTGACATGTCAGAAAACCCTGGGGAAAGGAATCGGACTCCGATTTCCAAGTCAAATCAACTGCCCTCCAAAGCGTCTGCCCCCTTTTGGCACGGGCTGATAGAGTCTAACACCCCGGAAAAAGAAAATCACACAGTTTTTCGGATGAACTGCTGAATGCGAGTGGCGTGTTGCTCAACTTCGTCTCGAGACGGTATCTGAATCAAATCATCTCGAACGGCAGCAAACAGAGTTGCGGCCACAAAGTCTGCGGTCGTCCCTGGATTGCGCCGATGCCCATCAGCGCGTAACCACTGATCAAATTGAAGCAACAGGCTCCATCCCGATGGCTCAGCGGGCCACGCTGATTCAGCCACGACAGCGGCGCGATGCTGTAACTCTGTCGCAATCGCGTGACCACACTTCCGGACGACAAGTGAATCAGGAGTGGTGGCAAGTAACCGCAATTGAAACCGGACGACAGCGACTTCCCAGGGAGACATGCCAACCGAATACACGGGATCGTCGCACCGCCAGTTTGAGGAGTATCGACCGGCCTGATTGTTTGCCGAGTTCCATTCTTCCACGAGCCACTGGCGATCTCGACCGAGTAACCCGGCAAAGTCTGTCGCATACTGCTGAGCAATCCGGTCCCGATCAGCAGCCAGCGCCATCGCCTCACGTAGAGTCACCGTCGGCCGATCATGAACGTCCTGCGCAGCTGCCTTACCGAGACCACCAGGTTTCGCTTCGCGAATTGCTGCAAACGTATCCTCGGCATCCTGAATCGAAGTCGCTGCCAGGATGTCGCCAATTCCGGAATCCAACGGCAGACCAGCAGGTACTCTGGCCAGCGGTGCGATCAGCAGCGCGATTCCGAGATTGACATTGGAACGCGAGACGGACTGCGTCGATCTGACTGCCTGCAGAACCGCCTGACCGAGCGAGCCTGATCGACTGTTCGCCAGTGGCTTAGCCGAAGCGGCGGCCGCTCGAACAAAGTCATCGTACGAAAGATCGTCGAACGCCGCACTGGGATGGACGTTTCCGGGCTTGCGCGAAGTGGCCTCGACCAGGCAGCAGATCTCAATCGCATCGATCAGATCGGAAATTGATTCCATTTCAGACTTCTGTGCTGATGGAATGCCGTGATCGATACTACGCTGGTTTTCGCAGCAGGAACACCAGTATCCGCCCCGTCAGAACTCGAGGGTCATTCATCAGTCGGTAAACCGACTTTTCTGTAGCCTCGTCAGCGTGCTTATTCTTGTGATGGCGAGTTGCCAGCTTCAGCCACTGGATCGGTGCCAGGAATGGCCAAAGCAAGCACGCCAATGGTCGATACCGGCTGACTTCAAACTGTTCCATCGTCAAACCTGCTCGACGCCAGGCATATTCGAGCGTCGGGAGAGGGAGGCAGTTGACGTGGGGATTGTAGAAATCACCCGGCCCGGGAACTCGCATCACATACGCCGCATCCGAATAGAAACCACTCGACAAATACGACAATCGAGCCGCAAGATTGGACTCATTCGGTGTCGAAACCACGGCATACCCACCGGGCTTCAGGATACGAGTAATTTCACGTAACAAGGCGTAACTGTTTTCGAGGTGTTCAATCACTTCCAAAGCGGCAACGATGTCGAACGAGTTATCGGCGATCGGCAGCGGTTGGTTCAGGTTCGCTTCCACAAACTTGATCGAATCAACCAGGAAGTTGCCTCGATTGAAATCGACGGCCGTCGTGTCAAATCCCGCTTCATGAGCCCAGACGCTCAGTGCACCTTGCCCGGCACCGAGATCGACCAGGCTTCCTTTGGGAAGAGTGGAAAGCAATCGTTTCGCTCCGGAATGAACTCCGGGCATGGCCATTTCAACCGGTCGCCGAGGAGCCGATTCCATCGGACCGGATGTATTTCGCACCCGGGTTGCCCCGAGAGCTTCGTTGGCGATGGCCATGACAAGATCTCCACAATTCCAGCAGCCCGTGACAAAAGGTCAGACCCTTTGGTGGGCAGTCGAATTTGAATTGTAAATCGCATGCCCGGAGAGGGTCTGCCCCCCTTTTGCCACGGGCCTGCTAGACACTTTGCGACAATTAGAACCGTGGGGTTTATCGGCAGACATCAAAAAGGGTCAAGACCAACTTCATCGTGCCCACAAATTCGGGTGCATGTCAGCTTTTGTTGCTTCAGGTTGGCTTGCGCGAAAGTCTTTGAGAACGTCAATTCCAAGATTTCGAT
>CAXBSB010000209.1:0-13841 GCA_963977965.1 uncultured Schlesneria sp. | reverse complement strand
CCCCCGATTACGATCAGCAGCACCGCCGATGCAATCACAGCAACCCGCAATCTCAAGGCCGTTTCAACGAGCCAACGCATACTGATCTCCCACCGTCACCGATGACTCCGTCACGATTGCGGAGTTCCTGCAGTCTTTATTTCGCAAAGCCAAACTCGGTTCCAGCCAGCTCCGCCACGCCAGCAGTCACGATCGTTGAGCCCGACACCGGCCCGCGACGAAGCGCGGCCCACCCGTCATCAATCCAGCCGACTTCTACGCGGCGACGTGCGTAAGTGCGATCTGAAACCTGCTCATAGACCCACTGCCCGCCATAGATGTCATGAAATACCGCCGACCACGGGACCGCGGCCATTGCTGCCTTACCCACCATTGGCAAATGGGCCGCGACTCTTTGGCCCGGTCGAAGCTTGTGATCTGGATTTGCCACTGTGTAGTAAAGGTCCACAGTGGCAGATGAGGGTAAGGCTGTGGGAGGGAGCGACACCGGTTGGGCCATCACATCGTGTTCTGTCGGGCGACCATCCAGAAGCGTTAACCGCGCCGGTTGGCTTACATCAATTCCTTCCAGCTCACCCACGTAGATGGGAACTTTGATCCACAGGAATGCATCGTTCATGACTTCGAACAACGGCTGTCCGGCGGCAAGTAATTGTCCGGTTTGAACGTGCGTCGCACGCACAATCCCATCCAATGGGGATTCGATCGAGAGCGGAACAAGCGTACCGGCTTCCTCATCGAGTTTGATATTGTCTACCAATTGCTTTCGCCCCTTGGCGGCAGCTAATGATTTCTCGGCTAATTCGAACTGGGCTCGGGCGTCGTCCACGGTCCGTCGTGTACCAACACCGTCCGCCAAAAGACGTTCCGCGCGCGTCAAGGCGATTCGAGTCGCTTCAACCTGAACCGTTGCCTGTTGGAACTGACCGTCTGCGTCGATTTGTGCCTGAGCCACCGTTACCTTCGCTTCTGCAAAGCGAATTCGTTCAGCAGGGGTCAGGACCGACCGTTCGGGGGTCAGCAGCGGGACAAGTTCCATGATGCACTCACTGGCTCGAACTTGCTGCCCGACCTGCGGGAATCGTCCTCCCGATGGGTGTCGCAGAGTTCCCGCGAGTGGCGTCGTCACAATCACGGCAGCCCCCGTTGGCAAGACCAGATCCGCACCATACGGGCGGGAACGCGTCATCGTACGAACTTCCACCGGATGAAGTTCGATTCCAAGTCGTGTGAAAGCCTCGTGGCTGAGTTTCACTTTATTGAGGTCCGACTCCTTGATGAGTTGGCCAACTTCGGCATGTTTTGGACCAGACTTTGAAGCGGTAGGTGATCCAGTTGCGGTCTGGTTTCGGAAATGATCACCCGCGTAATGCCAAGCCGCGGCCGCTATTCCCAGACCGACACAGATGACGAGGAACCGTTGAAGACGATTCATGGACTACACTTTCTTACTTCGATTTTTGCGGTCCCGCGCGAACACATCCCAAATCAGTACTGCGGGCCGCCGGTAACTCGTTGGACTTGCTTTGAGCGGTGAGACTACGCTGTGAGACTGCACAGCAAATCTAACAGATTCGATCCTTCGTCGCGTCGTCGTCTTCGGATCAATGTCGGGAGACGCTCCTTGCAACTTCGTGAGGAAAGTTAACAAGTGCGACCGCAATTCGTGACACTTGTCAATTCCCGATATCCTCCGAATTCGATCTGACAGATTCGTGATTCTACGAGGCAAACACGGGTTTCCTCTGGCATGACCTGATCGAATAATAGACTCGTTGCGAAAATCGTCTCGGCACAGACTTCGCAGCATGATACATTTGATAGACGCGCAGCGCTGCACCTGAGGTACGTTCTGATCGATCGAACTCTTGCGAGCAGGGATGCATATGTCCATTTCCACAGCACGCACGCTTCCACCGGAACTTCGCGATATCCAGTTGCGAACCGAGGAACTGGGACGCAGTTACGGTTTGAATTTCTTCGAGACCATCTTTGAGGTTCTCGACCTGGAAGAACTCTGCATGTTTGCCGCTTATGGCGGGTTTCCGGTTCGTTATCCCCACTGGAGATTCGGAGCCGAATACGACGAACTGCTCAAAACCCACATGTACGGTCTGCAGCGCATCTACGAGATGGTGATCAACAACGATCCCTGTTATGCCTACCTGCTGAACACGAACGAGATGGTTGACCAGAAACTGGTGATCGCTCATGTGTACGGGCATTGCGATTTCTTCAAGAACAATGCCTGGTTTGGTCAGACGAACCGGAAGATGCTCGATCAGATGGCAAACCATGCCACTCGAATCAGCCGATACATCGACCGGTACGGTTTTGAAAAGGTCGAAGAATTCATTGATGCCTGCCTGTCGCTGGAAGATCTGATCGACACGCATTCGATGCACGTCAAGCGCGCTCCCGAAGTCGAACCCGTTCCTCATGCAGCGCTGTTGCGCGAAGATGATTACGAATACCTGAACGGCGCCAACCGTTTTCCGTCCAAAGGGTACATGGATTCGTTTATCAATCCGCCGGAAATCCTGGAACAGGAAGCACGTGACAAGCGGCAGAAAGAGGACGAAAAAGAAAAGAAGAGATCGTTTCCTGATGAACCTCAGCGCGATGTTCTGCTGTTCCTGCTGGAACATGCTCCGCTCCGCGACTGGCAGCATGACATCCTGGCGATCATTCGGGATGAAGCCTATTACTTCGCTCCGCAGGGCCAGACCAAGATCATGAACGAAGGCTGGGCAAGTTACTGGCACACCTTCCTGATGACTCGCCATGGACTGACGGACGCGGAAGTGATCGACTATGCCGACCACCACAGTGGGACCGTGATGATGACGCCACAGCGGATCAATCCCTACAAAATCGGGATCGAGTTGTTTCGTGATATTGAAGAGCGCTGGAACCGCGGTCAGTTTGGCAGCGATTGGGAAGAATGCGACGACTGGCAAGTTCGTCAGCAATGGGACAAACAACTGGGACTGGGACGCAAGAAGATTTTCGAAGTGAGGCAGAGTCACAACGATGTGACATTCATCGACACCTTTCTGACACCAGAATTCTGTGCCCGGCACAAGATGTTTTCGTTTGCCTACAACGAGAGTACAGAAAACTACGAAATCGCGTCGCGTGAATTTGCCAAGGTCAAGCAACAACTGTTGAACAGCCTGACCAATCACGGTCGACCATTCATTTATATTGTTGATGCCAACTACCGCAATCGCGGCGAACTCTACCTGCAGCACAAGTTTCAGGGGATCGAGCTGAAGCAGGACTACGCTCGCGATTCCCTGCAGAATCTGCATAAGCTATGGGCACGACCGGTTCACATCGAAACCGTCGTTGATGACCGTCCGTCGATTATTTCTTACGATGGTTCAACACACAGCATCCGGAAAAATGAATAATGGGAGGGTTCGAAGAGACTCCGCAGGATTCAATATCAGTGCAGCCGCGCCGCACTCGTCCACGTTTGGCTTTTGCCTGCGCATCCATCGGATGCATCGGCTGGTGCGTTACGTTCATGTTGATGGGGGACGCCAACGATGGTGAACTTCTCGCTGGCTTTTTCAATGCCTTGTTTAATGTCATCTTCCTGGGAGTTGTCGGTGGAATCAGCACGACTCTGTCGTCAGTCGGCCTGTTGCTGACCCGACAACACCCGGGGGTTCATCGGCCCGTCCTCGAAGTGTCCGCGCGATGGTTGTCCTGGGCTGGCCTGGCACTGGGAATTCTGATCTCGCTCGTTTACTTTCCAGGGTCAATACGGCAGCTACACTAGCAGAGCGTGAGTTGAGCCATCATTTGCGAGACGCGGGCGAGTTACAGTCGATAATCGAAGAAACGGAATATCAATGTCGTTAAGTCTCGATCTGTCTGCTGCTCTGTCACCTCTTGTCGGCCAGACGTTTGTACCTGCCCGTACAGTGGCAGTCGCTGACGGCAGCGGAGTGACATTGTCGGTCGACATCCTGAGTGTTGAAACGCTGGGAGTGTCGTGTGAAGAACTGCGAATTGATGTTCCCGCACTGGGAAACGCGACGCTGGATGTGTTGAAAAAGTGGGGTGACGGGCTTTGTAAGCGAGTCACTTACCTGCTGGAAAACCTGGGTCCACTGGAATACGACGCTCAATCAGGCGAAGTCCTGATTCGATCAACGCCACCTGATCAGAGTGGCGCGGGGACAACCAGGTACTATGAAGTGCTGCTGTCGTCACACGGTCAGGGCCGGTTTTCGCTTCGCCGATTTCGAAACGATTCCGCAAACCCGGGCCGTGTCGCCGTCCCGATTCAAATTACCCACGAGCAACTGGCAAAGCTGGTCAACGATCTGACTGCAACGATTCCGGCCATGCCGTAACGATACTGAACCGATTGCTGTTCGATCGAGGATCTCTACGCGTTTCAGCGGCTAGGTGCACTACCGCTTCGGACGATATGCGTGAGTTGCCTGTCCATAGACGCTTTCAGCCGCTTCCATCAGGGTTTCGCTGAGTGTTGGATGAGCGTGAATGGTTTCTGCGACGTCCCGTGCGACGGCAGCGGTTTCTACCGCCAGTGCTGCTTCTGCGATCATTTCGCCAGCACCGACACCGACCAGGCCGACACCCAGAACCCGTTCCGTCTGCGGATCAACGACCAGTTTGGTCAGACCTTCACTGCGAGCCAGTGTGATGGCCCGGCCAGACGCACCCCATGAAAACTTCACAACCTTGACTTCTCGATTCCGGGCGGCTGCTTCCTGTTCCATCAGTCCGACCCAGGCCACTTCAGGGTCAGTAAAGACGACGGCGGGAATAGCGATATTGTCAAACTCGGCCGGACCACCATTCATCGCCTCGACAGCGACCTTCGCTTCGCGAGTGGCCTTGTGAGCCAGCATGGGTTCCCCGGCAATGTCACCGATAGCGTACAGGTGTGGGACATTCGTCCGACGCTGTCCGTCGACCTTGATGAAGCCCTTTTCATCGAGTGCCACGCCCGTTGCTTCCAGTCCAAATCCCTTATTATTCGGACGACGACCGATCGAAATCAGGACTCGATCAAACGTCTGTTTTGGAGTCACCCCTTCGCCTGTCAGAGTGGCTTCAATTCCCGTCTTGGTGACCTTCAAACCATCGACCTTGGTGTTCAAATGGATCGCGGCAAATTGCTTCTCCAATCGCTTCTGAAGTGGGCGAACCAGATCTCGATCGGCTCCTGGCAGCAGCCCGGAAGTCAATTCGACAACCGTGACCTTCGAACCCAGGGCTGCATAAACGGTTCCCATTTCCAGGCCGATGTAACCACCACCGACTACCAGCAAAGAACCGGGGATATCGGCCAGTTCCAAGGCTCCGGTCGAATCCATCACGCGCGGATCACCCAGTTGAAAAACAGGAGGAACTGCGGGAGACGAACCGGTCGCAATGATCGCCTTTTCGAAGGTCAGGCGGTCGGTCTTGCCGTCGGGATACTTCAACTCGACAGTATTGGCATCGAGGAACGTCCCGCGAGCTCCGATCAGATTGACTCCGCGCGCCTGGCAGAGAGTGCGAATCCCGCCGACCAGCTTCCCGACAACGCCGGAATTCTTCCATTCGCGAAGCTTGTTGAGATCGATCTTGGGCGGACCAAAGCTCAGGCCGTGTTCGGCCGATTCACGGGTCTCATTGATCAGCTTCGCGATGTGCAGCAGGGCTTTGGATGGAATGCAGCCGCGGTTCAGGCAGACACCGCCAGGCTGTGCCCCTTCATCAACCAGCGTTACCTGCATGCCGTGATCTGCGGCTTCGAACGCTGCCGGATATCCGCCAGGACCACCACCCAGAACCAGCAGTTGTGTCTGCAAATCTGCCATATTGAATTCAATCTCAAGATCGTGAAACAGTACTGAAAACAGACCCGGCCGAACCCATCGCCTGCCGAGACACGGTAGTCTAATCAATTTGTGGCTGCGAGGCACCTGTCACGATGATGCAGGAACCTCGATCCATGGTGGCAACGGGCGAATCCTCAAGCGGAAGTTGTGCCAGCTCGAACTCATCGTCCATCGGCCCGGCCTGCTACTCGATGCGTTCGATATCCGCGTGGTGCACAGCGGTATTGCCGTGAACTCGCAAGCGCCTACCGTATAATGACTTGTGGCTCACGCATCGAATTGGCGGCGTGACTTGTTGCAACTCTCTTTACCATAAGGGTTTACGGCCCGCTGCTGATATCAGCAATGCGACATAAACTCTTATGAGTCAGTGAGATGCAACACGAACTCATTCAAGTATTGGGCGTGGCTCTGGCGGAGTCAATGAGGAATCGCGGTCGCTGGTCCATCAGACTCGTCATTTCCGCGCAGGCATCATGTAGAGAGCGAAGAAGGTCAGTCGCGACACGATCAAGTCGATTTTGGGCGAGCTCAATAAGTCGTGGCCCCTTTGCCACAGTCGGCGACTCGGACAATCAGCAGTCGCTGTTTCATTCCACCGTCGTCGTCATGTCGGAAAAAGAGCTCGCCCATGGATTCGGGCTGGTCATTCGTTGCTGTGATCACAGCGATTTCGCCCACATTCATCGTCAGGCTGAATTGCTGAGCGTTGCGGACATCGATTTTCTGGCGGTTCTGGTACGTCCATCCTTCATCGGTGGGGGTGTGTCGTGCTTTCAATTCGCCATGATGGATTTCCGGTTGAAAATCGATCTTGATCCAGCCATCTCGCAATCGAGCCGACTTCATCCGGAAGACGCAACGAGCGTTGTCAAATTCGTAGGGCTTTTCCCCGGTCGCATCTGTGATGTAGACACGGCAACGTTCACGGGCATCGCTCGCCTGAAGTTCGGTTTCCATTCCAGGTGGAAGCGACTTTCGTAGTCCGACCATCGGTTTCCCGCTGATGTTGTCACTCGATCTCGCATCGGCGACCAGACCAAGAAGTGACTGGATGGCCTGCGGGGGGCTGGATCCGGAATGTCCGATCTGAAAACCGTTTTTATGCAGGATTTCTCGAGTTTCGGCAGGAATTGCCGCGATCTGGTCGACTTCACGCCAAAGAGTCTGCCCCAGCAGGGGGTCATCGGCCGGCCGATCGACGAAGAAGACTTCCAGTTGAACGGCGTCTCGAGATGGCTGGATCGGTGGAAGTGATGGCCGGTTCAGCGTGACCGATTTCGCAGGATCCCCGCTTGGAAACAGCGAACATCCCGCAGAAATCAGCAATGCCAGTGCGATTGCCAAGTTTGGCAGCCAGCGATGGATTGTGATGTTGTGGACGTTCAGCGACACGCGGATTCTTCCGTGAAACAGATTGGAAACGGGATTTCGGGGGGATGATGGGGACTCTAGAAACGAGACCGAAACGTGTCAATTTGATTTCGCAGGGCCAGGATTCGTCAGAGGCGAATTTGTTCAGACGCGTTGTGCCACACGGAAAATCACCCGGAACGCCCTATGCGTCCGGTTTGAATGTTGATGGACTGTGACCCGGAAAGAGAACCTGACGCTAGCGCGTACCGGCTGATGGGTGGATTACAACCCGTTGGCGCCGCGCCCCTTATATCACTTCCAACTCAAGTGTGGCGTGCCGCGGACATTATACGGCTCACGCGTTGTGTCGCACGGAAAATCAGCCGGAACGCGTTAGCGTCCGGTTCCGAATGTTGTTGGATTGTGACCTGGAAAGAGAACCGGACGCTAGCGCGTACCGGCTGATGGGTGGATTACAACCGTTGCCGCCGTGACCTCATGTTCGGACACGACAGGCAAGTCCCCACACTAACCTCGCGAACCTGGCCGCTCTTTCAATCATCCAATTGTCACGATTTCAGGCCGTGGCTATGATCCGCGCTCGGGTGGAAGGACTTTCGCCCCGATGAGTTTTGTGACAACACTGTTTGATCACCGTTCGAGTTTCGAGAAATCCAATGTCATTGGCTGATTATCGAGTGGGATTGGGACACGATCGACACCGACTGGTTGCTGGTCGTTCCTTGATTCTCGGCGGCGTTGCGATTGAATTTGAACTTGGTCTGGATGGGCATAGTGACGCTGACGTGCTGCTGCATGCTGTGACCGATGCAATCCTGGGAGCAGCAGGCTTAGGTGATATTGGTGAATGGTTTCCGAATACGGATCCGCAGTGGCAGGGAGCCGACTCAAAGGTCTTTCTGCGCGCGGCACTGCGAGCCGTTCGAGAACGAGGTTGGAGCGTCGTAAATCTGGATTGTACGATTCATGCCGAACGCCCTAAACTCTCTCCCCACAAGCGAACGATTGCCGAATCGATTGCCGTGATGCTGGAGATCCCAGCGGACCGGGTGAACGTGAAGGCCAAGACAGGAGAAAAGGTCGGTCCCATAGGCCGGCTGGAAGCGATTGATGCCGATGCCGTGGTACTGCTCGGACGCAGTACCTGAAATCATAAGCGGTAACCAGATTCAGGACTCTTTTTCGTCAACAGGGAAGACGGAGCTATGCCACTTCGCGTTTACAACACGTTGTCTCGCCAGAAAGAAGATTTTCAGACGGTCGAACCGGGCCAGGTGAAAATGTATCTGTGCGGACCGACGGTCTATAAACCAGCCCATATCGGGCACATGGTCGGGCCCGTCATTTTCGACACGGTCAAACGGTACCTGACCTACTGCGGCTACAAGGTGACCTGGGTCGTTAACATCACCGATGTTGACGACAAACTGATCAACCGCGCGAACGAAAAGAAGATGACGGTTGAAGCTCTTGCCAAAGAGATGACTCAGGACTACTTCGACAACCTGAAAACGATGGCAGTCGACGGGATCGATCATTTCCCGTATGCCACTCAGCACATTCAGGAAATGCAGGACATCATCCGCACGCTGATTGAAAAGGGGTACGCCTATCCCCTGGATGGCGACGTCTATTTCAACTGCACCAAGGACGAAGACTACGGAAAACTCAGTGGACGCAGTCTGACGGAAATGCTGGCCGGGACTCGTGCAGAAACGCATGGCGGCAAACAGCATCCTGCCGACTTCGCGCTGTGGAAAGGTTCCAAGCCGGGCGAACCTGCCTGGGATAGTCCGTGGGGACCAGGGCGACCAGGCTGGCATATCGAATGCTCAGCAATGGCCAAGAAGATCCTGGGGGACTCGATCGATATCCACGGCGGTGGCCTCGACCTGATGTTTCCTCATCACGAAAACGAACTGGCTCAGTCTGAAAGCTGCACCGGAAAGCCATTCGCTCGCTATTGGCTGCATAACGGTCTGATGCAGGCCAGTGGTGCACCAGGCAAGGTGGGTGGTGGACACGACAAGCACGGCGATAAACCGGTCGACATGGCTGCCAAGGAAGCTCAGGAAGCCAACAAGCTGGCGGGCTCCAAGGGGGCTGCGTCGGTGAAAGAGCTATTTGCCAAGCACGATCCTGAGACCATCCGTTTCTTTCTGCTGGCGACGCATTACCGCAGCCCGATTGACTTCAGCGACGAGCGTATTGCGGAAACGGGGAAGAGCCTGGAAGGCTTTTACCGGCTGTTCGAAACCTACGAACGGATCGCGGGCCAGTCGTTTTACTCGCTCACCTCAACTGGTTCCCGTTCCAGTGAGTCTCTGGCAGGAACCCCTGCGGAGTTCTTCGCGGAATTGAATTCACTGCGTCAGCGCTATCTGGAAGCGATGGACGACGACTTCAATACGGGTGGAGCTGTGGGAGTCTTGTTCGATCTTCGCAAGACTTTGAATGGATTCATCGGTGACCACAAGCTGGATACGGCTGCTGGCAACAAGGGCATGATTCCCGCTTTGACGACTGGGATGACACTGCTGAAGGAACTGGCCAGTATTCTCGGCGTCTTCCGAGATGCCAGGAAAAAGAGTGCCGGGGCCGACGATGGACTGGTGGACGGCCTGATGCAACTGGTCATTCAGATCCGTGCCGATGCTCGCAAGAACAAGAACTTCGCCGTCGCGGACCTGATTCGCAACAAGCTGAATGAATTAAAAATCGTGCTGGAAGATCGAACGGACCAGACCCTCTGGCGTAAGAACGGTTGAGGTTTTCTACTCAAGCCAGTAGAGAGCCGATCTCGGCTCTCTACTGGTGGGACTCCTCCCAATATACGACGGATACATTCAATAGCGTCACACGTCGCAGCTTGATTCAAATCGGACAGCACATTCCAAAGAGTGGTTCACCACGAAGGCCTCGAAGAGCACGAAGTTTGGATTCACAAACGTTGGTTCGTGCGAACATGAGACCGTGATGAAACACTGAATATCTCTCAAGAATCGAAGATAGCTTAATTCGCACTTTGAGACCTTCGTGCTCGTCGCGTGCTTCGTGGTAAAAACCGAACCGACGACCATCTCGATTGAGACCAGCGAAGGCGACTTACAATGAGTCGCTGGCTTACTTCATCCCGTCAGAACAGCCGGTTGTAACCGTTGAGTGCTGCGACCCGGTAGGCCTCGGCCATGGTCGGATAGTTGAATGTCGTGTTGATGAAGTAGAGCAGCGTGTTATGCGGCTTCGGCTGTGACATGATGGCCTGGCCGATGTGAATGATTTCGCTCGCATTCGCACCGAAGCAATGGATTCCCAGGATTTCCAGAGTTTCTCGGTGAAACAGCAGTTTCAACATCCCTGCTGTCTGCCCGGTGATTTGTGCGCGAGCGATACTCTTGAAGTGCGCATGCCCCACTTCATAAGGAACTTTTTCCTGGGTCAATTCGCGTTCGGTTTTGCCCAGCGAACTGATTTCGGGGCTGGTGTAGATCCCGGCAGGGATATCGAGCGAGGGTGGCAGGCCGCACTCGTCACCACAACCCAGGGCCTTCAGGATTTCGTTCGCAGCGTAACGTCCCTGGTTGTAAGCGGCACTCGCCAGGGCTGGCGGACCGATCACGTCCCCGGCGCCGTAAATGTGCGGTACGACGGTTTGAAGTTTTTCATTAACAGGGATGTTTCCTCGTTGATCGGGAACAATGCCGGTGTTCTCTAATCCCAGATTGTCGGTATTGCCGGTCCGGCCTGCCGCCCACAGAAGAATGTCGGTCTTGAGCAGCTTTCCTGACTTGAGTGCCATCACGACACCGTCGTCGACGACATCGATCCGATCAAATTCTTCGCGATGACGAATGACGACGCCACGTTCACGCAGGTGATAGCTGAGTGCATCCACGATCTCTTCATCGAGGAATTCCAGCAGTCGATCGCGTGTGTTGACGAGGTTGACCTTGATTTCCAGGTTGCGGAACATCGATGCATACTCGCAGCCGATGACCCCTGCTCCGAAGATCGTGATCGATTTGAAATGAAAGTCGACATCCAGAATCGTGTCGCTGTCGTAAACACGCGAATTCGAAAAATTGACTTCGGGTGGTCGATAGGGTCGAGCCCCGGTCGCGATTACCACGTATTTGCCACGCAGGACCGTTCGGGAACCGTCGTCTTCGACCGCTTCAATCGTATGCGGATCCAGAAACTTTGCCTGACCGCGAACGATGGGGACATCGTTGCGATCATAGAACGTCGTCCTCATCTTTACCTGGGCTTCGATGACAGACTTGGCGCGACGACGTAAGTCGGGAATCATGAAATTTGCGGTAATTCCATGCTCGCGAAACAGGACGTTGCTGTTCACTTCCGTCATCTGAAAGATGGCGTATCGCAGGGCTTTGCTCGGAATCGTGCCGCGATGCGTGCAACTTCCGCCGACGGTTGGTTCCCGCTCAATCACGGCAACGGATTTTCCATGCTTTACGGCCTGCATGGCCGCCCCTTCACCACCGGGGCCAGTACCGATCACCAGGACATCATATTCGCCAGCCAGATCACTCATGGAAACTCAATTCCTGCCATCATTACCTGGGGTTCACTGAAGACATCCGCAGACGCTTCATTATTGCGGTGACACTGACAACTCTCTGCAGACCGGATCTCACGATCCCGGTGACACTGCCGCACAACCGCTGATGTGCAACGGTCATGCCGTTCCTGTGATAGGATATGCGCAGAATCATTGAGGTCGATTTTCGGCACGTCGTATTGCATCCTGCAAAGCCGTTTCGATGACAGGTTCGAGTCGGCGTTCTCCATCAGGAGCCTGGCGGATCATATTCGTCGCCTGCTGACTGAGCCTGCGAATTTCGTTCTTGTCCGCTTTGTCCCCTTTGAGATCCTCGAAAACAGCCATCCCGGCAAATCCATGGGCACGCCGCCAATTGTCTGCCGACGACGCAAAATCATTGAACGTTCGAACAGCCTGATCCCGCCGCCCGTCGCTCAAATAAATCATGGCGAGGTAGACATCGCAGCGATCCCTCATTCGTTCGTAGACTTCCTTGCGAGCGGGGTTGCCAGATTCGTGTGCAAGTTTTTCCTTGACGGCATACCAGGCCGCTTCATCGGTCGGATGTCCTTGAGCGTGATAGAACTGACCGTCAACGGTGTCGTAAACGGCGACAGGTTTACTGCCGCTACCTGGCGGTGCCTTCAGTGGATCAGAGATCCGCATGGCCCAACCGATCCCGGCCATGCTCACCGCGGCCAGAGCACAGGTCGCAGCGAGCCACCCCAACTGTCGACGGACTGGACGTTCAAAGAACATCGTGTGAAACTGTGTTGTCCCACCTCGACTCGGACGAAACGCTGCTTCTGGCGGCGTTTCCTTGTTCGTCACCTGTCGCAACAGCTGTTTGATTTCGTTAAGTACCGCCTGGGCATCCGCAGGACGATCCTCTTTCTTTTTCGACATCATCCGTTCGATGAGATTGCGGACTCCGGCCGGAACGTCGGGTCGGGCTTCGGCGAGCGACGGAGGTTGCTCATTCAGATGTTTCACGGCAACGGCGAGAGCCGTTTCACCGTTGAACGGGGGATACCCCGTCAGCATGTGCCACGCCATCACACCCAGCGAGTAAATATCGCTACGAGCGTCCAATGGCCGACCATTGACCTGCTCGGGACTCATGTAGAGCGGAGTCCCCATTGTGACCCCGACCTGTGTCAGGGCCACCTTTTCCCCTTGTAGCGTTAATTGAGCCAGTCCGAAGTCAGCAACTTTGGCCTCGCCCTTTTTCGTCAGCAGGATGTTTTCGGGCTTGATGTCGCGATGGACGATCCCCTTGTCCGCCGCAACCTGCAGAGCGGCCGCAACCTGCTTTAAGACGTGCAGCGCGATGGGAACTTCCAGCGGTCCCTTGCGCGTGATGAATTCCTTCAGGTTGCGACCCTGCACATATTCCTGCGAGATGAAGTGAATTCCTTCCTGCTCGCCGACCATGTAGACCTGAACGATATTCGGATGGTTCAACCCACCCGCTGCCGAGGCTTCGTGACGAAATCGCTTCACGTATTGCGGGTCCGCCACGAAATCGGCTCGCATGATCTTGATGGCCACTTGCCGACGCAGGCTGGTTTGTTCGGCGAGGTAGACATCAGCCATGCCTCCCTTTCCAAGTTTTCTGAGCAGGCAGAAATCCCCCAGCACGCGCCCTGTCAAATCGACAGAACCAAGGCGTTCCGACGTATCTTGCGGGGGGGCTTTGGCTGCGGCAGAAGGTTCAGCTTGCCGCTTGGCGGCACCTGCAGGACTGGCTGAAGGAGAACCAGCCGGTCGGCCATTCGGCGGCGGGGAGTTCTCCGGTCGTTTCTGTTCTGCCATCGTAGATCTGTGTCCGTATCGTATCTGCGGTCACGTTTTTTTGTATTGGCTTCAACGGCTGCCGGGATCTCTTCAAGAAGGTGGACAGCACTGAATTACTGTAACAGAAAATTCCAAGTACGTCTGCAATTCCTCGCACGCGGCCCAGGGCCATTGGGAAATAGGACTTGACCGAGGTGCGTAGAATTGGAGGAGTTTGCAGGGGAGATTGGTTT
>CAXBSB010000208.1:0-13844 GCA_963977965.1 uncultured Schlesneria sp. | reverse complement strand
GTACTACGTACGTCCAGCAACCGCATCAATACAGCAAAGCTGATTCTCAGAACCATCCAACCAAATTGTCAAAGATCATTCGCCGCGTCGCTGTTTTTCGTAGCCGAAGTGGTGACACCTTAGCACCACCGCTCGGCCGCGTCAGGCGACTGGCGAGGTGACTATCGTATCTTCGGCCGGCGGAATGTCAACTCGCCGGGCAGAATTTTGTTTTCGGTTTTTGGAAAGTGCCTCGCGGCGGCTCTGAATCACCCGAAAACCACAGTCCTCGCTGGTTGAGGTCGCACAGATGAACGATGTGTATCGGAACCTGATCGCCAATCACGACGTTAGCCCTCATTCTTCGGCAAACTGCACGACGATTCTGGAGATTTTCCATTATGCCGAATGCATCGGTGTCGTAACGTGCATTGCCGAAAAACGTTGTGCGAAAGCTCCTTTTCCTTGAATTCTCGGGAATAAAAGGGAAGGATAGTGGGTCCAATCAAATACGAGGCAGGTGTTCTGCCAAGATTGAAATGGGTTGAGAAATCGTTTGAGGGATTCAGTAATGAAGAAGTTTGCTTGCGGACTCGTCGCATTGGTTTTGGCCGTTGGTTGCGCTCCTGAAGCTAAGAAGGACGACAAGAAGCCAACTCCAGCTCCAGCCAAGACCGAAGTCAAGAAGGAAGAAGGCAAGAAGGAAGAAGCTAAGCCTGCTGAAGGCGAAAAGAAGGAAGAAGCTAAGCCTGCTGAAGGCGAAAAGAAGGAAGAAGCTAAGCCTGCTGAAGGTGAAAAGAAGGAAGAAGCCAAGCCTGCCGAAGGCGAAAAGAAGGAAGAAGCCAAGCCTGCTGAAGGCGAAAAGAAGGAATAGTTTGCCTCTGATTCCGTTGCGACGGAGTCGGCAGGTTGATATTCATCAATGGGGTGGACGGTTCATGCCGTCCGCCCCATTTGCTTTTACAACCTGTCCCCAACGTCTTCGTTTCAATGCCGACGCGCTGACTGATCGGATTTGCTTTTGCAGAAAGTTGCTATTCATGCGACACGAAGGGTGGGAAGTCTTCGGGCGACAACAGGAAACCCCTGTCCTCTGCATCGATCTGGACCGTTTCGAAGCAAACCTTCAGGCAATGGCTCGCGTCATTTCTGCCAGCGGCAAGCAGTGGCGCCCCCATTCAAAGTGTCACAAGAGCCCGGAAATTGCTCGCCGCCAGATCAATGCCGGAGCGATTGGTGTTACCTGTGCGAAAGTCTCTGAAGCCGAAGTGTTTGCCGCAGCGGGGGTTCGAGACATCCTGATCGCCCACCTGCCTGTCGGTGCAGCGCGCGTCCAGCGAATATCAAATCTCTGCAAAACCGCAGACCTCATCACAACTTGCGATCATTACGCACAGGCAGAACCGCTGGCTGCCGCCTGTCGACAACTTGGTGTGACCTGTCGGATCCTGATCGATATCAATATCGGGATGAACCGCACTGGAATTACCCCAGGTCGCGATGCACTGGAACTCGCTCAGGCTGTCGACAAACTGACCGGACTGAAACTCAGCGGCATCATGGGCTATGAAGGGCACGCCATGCCGCTGATGGACGATGACGCCAAGTCACGTTTGATCCGCGAGTCGTTGGCGCTGCTTGGTGAAAGTGCCGAACAGTTCCGCCGATCTGGACTGTGTGCTGATATCGTCAGCGCAGGTGGAACGGGTTCTTTGAGTTATGCGATTCAGTCTCCTGGAATCACTGAGCTTCAATCAGGCGGAGGGATCTTTGGTGACCCGTTTTACACCCGCATGCCAGGGGTGTCAGGCTACCTGCCCGCTTTGACTGTGCTCTGCACAGTCGTTTCACGACCCAGCATCGACCGTGCGGTCCTCGATGCCGGGCGAAAAGCGATTACAGCGGAATTGCATTCACCTGTGGTGAAAGGATTTGCAGACGCCAAGGTCACCATGCACAGCGCCGAACACATCGTGCTGGAACTCGGACCAGATTCACGGAACCTCAGGATCGGAGATCAAATCGAACTGATCGCCGGATATGCCGACTTCACGACCCCGCTCCACGACGAGTTTCTCTGTTTTCGGGGTGACCGACTGGAAGCGATCTGGCCGATTGAAGCCCGTGGAAAACTGCCATGAACACGCCGGCTCCGCGACGGATTCCGATGTTGACGCCGATCGGATTCGGCTCATTCAAGATCGGTCGCAATGAAGGGATCAAGTACCCCACTGGCTATGAGTTGCCGACGGACGATGAAGTCGCCGCACTTCTGAATGGTGTTCTGGATCTGGGCTGTAACCTGATCGATACCGCTCCTGCGTACGGAATCAGCGAAGAGCGAATCGGCCGAGCGATTGCCCATCGACGAGCCGAGTTTGTCTTGTCCACGAAAGTTGGCGAAACCTTTGAACACGGAGAATCGACGTATGATTATTCCGAATCAGCAGTTCTGGCGAGTATTGATCGCAGTCGGCAACGATTGAAGTCTGATTTTCTGGACCTTGTTTTCATTCATTCCAACGGCGAAGACGAACGGATTTTGACAGAAACGGCGGTCGTTCCGGTCCTGCAGGAATTGAAATCTCGTGGGGTCATCGGAGCGATCGGGCTGTCTGGAAAAACGATCGCTGGAGCGCAACTTGCCATGAGTTGGGCAGATGCGCTGATGGTGGAATACAATCTCAAAGACCAGAGTCATGCGGAATTGATTACGGCCGCTGCAGCCGCGAAGATTGCCGTCCTGGTCAAGAAGGGGCTGGGATCAGGGAGCTTTCCGGCAGACGAGTCGATTCGATTCGTACTGGGGCACCCCGGAGTGACCAGTCTGGTGATTGGGGGGCTGAGTCTCAATCACTTTCGCAACAACTGGCATGTGGCAGTGGATTTGTTGGCGAAGCAAGGTTAACTTCGTCCCCCCGGTCAGACCGTTCAAGTCGCGTCTGCTCCGGTTTCGCTGCAACGTATTTACAGAATTTCCCAGGATCGACGTTGATGTCCTCAAACGCTGCTGTTGTGAATGAACTTCGCTGGAAGAAGTTTCCCGTTCTGAATGACGGATTCGTCTGTCTTGTCGATGTCATGGGTGACGATTCATCCGTCGTTCAGGCAGCACGCGTCAGCTATGGCGAAGGGACGAAGAAGGTTTCGGATGATCGGACATTAATTCGATATCTTCTGCGACATCGGCATACGACGCCGTTTGAAATGGCCGAGATCAAGTTGCTCGTGCGAGTCCCAATGGATTGCTGGCGTCAATGGATCCGTCACCGCATGGCCAGTGTCAACGAATACAGCACTCGGTACTCGGTCGCGATCGATTCGGCGCAGTCGACTCCCGTTGAAGCCTGGCGAACTCAGGCCGAACAGAATCGACAGGGAAGTGGTGCGCCCCTGCCAACGGACATCGGTGAAAAACTCACTGCAGAAGAGCAGCATCTGCACGACGAAGCACGACGAGTTTACGAAGCCAGGCTTGAGGCAGGCGTTGCTCGAGAGCAGGCTCGAAAAGATCTTCCGCTGGCGACCTATACGGAAGCCTATTGGAAAATCGACATTCATAACCTGCTTCACTTCCTGGCGCTGCGGATGGATTCGCATGCTCAGGAAGAGATCCGCCTGTATGCCACAACCATCGGACGCGAAATTGTGCGACCGCTGTTTCCCGTGGTTTGGGAAGCATTCGAAGACTACCGGATGGGCGGATCGTCGCTCAGTCGACTGGAGCAACAGGTCATTCGCAACCTGATGGCTCAGGCGGCGGCCGCAGGGAAGGCTCCGCCGTACAGCCTGGAAGATTTCATGGCAGTGCAGGATCCGACCTGGGTCGGGCTCAGTCGCAGTCGCGAGCGCGACGAATGCCGCGATAAGTTGATCGACCTTGGTTTGTTGCAGTCGTAAGAGCGTGTAATTTCCGTTTGTTCCGCTGATCTGACGAGCCATTGCTCGACCTGCTGTTTCACAGACAAAACGGGAGGGCGAGGCTCCCGCCGAGCCGCGATTGAGTATGACGCTTCCCGATTCGAAGACGGTTCGGCGGGAGCCTCACCGCCTCACCCTCCCGCTTCGCCACGGCCGTGCCTTACATGCCGATTTGGTATAGGGATCGACGCGATGTTCCTCAGGAGCCGCAGTTGTTAAGTACCGAACTCTTACGAGTCCGGCTACTCTCATCAACCAGTGTGGGACGGTGGCGATTCGTCGCGCGGAGGGTGGGCCGCGCTGGAAGCACGCTTGTCCTACCTACGCGGAAGAAGTGATCACCCTATTCGTCGGCCATCCAGCCGAGTGCCCGATCATCGTCATCCATTTCTGACGGGGGCTTCTTGGGCGATTCAATCTTAGTTGGTCGGGCGGGGCGACGCGGTGCTGAATAGTCAGCGAGGCCCGCTTTCTCAAGCAGGCTGATCGACAACGGATCGACTTCCTCTGGGGCCGGGGCACTGGGATCTGGCGTATACTCGATCTCGAACTTGTGTTTGCCAAACGAGATCGCGTCCCCCGGTTGAACAAACTTTTCCGACTCGATCCGAACGCCGTTAACTTTGACTCCATTGCTGCTGTTCAGATCCTTCAATCTCCAATATCCGTTGACGAAGGCCATTTCGCAGTGCTTCGAGGAGACGTTTGGAAAATCCAGTTGAATGTCGCAACTGGGGCGTCGACCGACAATCAACAGATTCTTTCGAAGAGGGATGGGATCTCCCCCGCCTGAAGGGATCAAGGTACCAAACATTTTCTGCCTGTTCTGAAAATTCGCCTGCTGTTCAGGAATGTTCCCCGGGACAGGATGACATACGGCAATCTCCTCTCGAATTGCAAAAAAGAAATCTGCGGATGTCGCGTTTTATCGTATTTCGTTGGTAACAGCCGGTCAAACTTTGCCTGACCAGTTTGACCGTTTTTCGGAAAACCTGAAGAACGTGTCTATTCGCTGTTCACCGGAAGTTACTTTTCGGCTGGCCGAACTGTAAGATTCTTTCCCAACGAATTCGGTTGATTCGTCCCACCTACAGAGGAGCAGTTGCTGATGCCCAGACGATTTGTCGTTCAACTTTTCTCAGTCCCCGTGCTGATGGCCAGCGGATTCATTGCGCCTGTCCTGGCTGCAGAAACCACTGACGGGAAGCTGTTTACTCAAGCTGCAGAAATTGCTCCGGCGGCTGGTCAGGCGGTTCCCGAGAAAAAGGAAGAAGCGGTCAAGAATCCGCTGACCGAAGGTCCCGCTCCTTCATGGATCTGGGGTGATAGTCCCGACAAGAAATACTTCGTCCGCAAGACCTTCAAAGGGACGGCTCAATTCGCTCGGCTGCGCGCGACCTGCGACAACTCGATGACTCTCTACGTCAACGGCAAGAAGGTCGCTTCCAGCAGCAATTGGGAGTCCCCCGTTGAGGTCGATGTCAAACAACATTTGACCAATGGCGAAAACACGATCGAAGCGGAAATCGCCAATGAAGGTGGCATCGCTGGGTTCGTCGCCCGCCTGGCACTGCTCGGTCGCGATGGAAACAATCGATATGTCGTTACGGACGATAGTTGGCAAGTTGCGGAATCTCGCGACGCCAAGCAGACCGTTGCTGCCAAGGTTGTCGCAAAGCTCGATGGTCATCCGGGCGGCAAGCCTTTCCTCGGCGAAATCGACACCTCGACCCCACGTGACCTGTTCAATCTGCTCCCCGGATTCCAGGTTGAACGGCTCTTTACTGTTCCCAAGGAAACACTCGGTTCGTGGGTGAATATCACCACCGATCACAAGGGGCGGCTGATTGTCAGTGATCAGGGAGACAAGGGGCTTTGTCGGATCACCCCATCGCCAATCGGCAGCAAGGAACCCACAAAGGTTGAGTTGCTCGATGTGAAGATCGGCAATCGCCAGATTTCGGGAGCACAAGGTCTGCTCTATGCGTTTAACTCGCTGTACGTGGTCTGCAATGGTGGTCCGGGAAGCGGACTTTATCGCTGCCGCGATACCGATGGAGACGATCAGTACGACAGCGTTGAAAAGCTGAAGGACATTCCAGGTGGTGGCGAACATGGGCCGCATGCAGTCCGTTTGTCTCCCGACGGGAAATCGCTGTATGTGATTTCAGGGAATCACACGAAGCTTCCTTTCGAAGTGAAGACGAATGCTCCACCTCAGACAATGGGTGGGCCGCGAGCCGAACAACTGCGAGCGACACTGCCTGAAGGAATGACCAGTCGCATCCCTGCAAACTGGGACGAAGATCTGCTGCTGCCTCGTCAATGGGATGCAGGCGGTCACGCTGTTGGGATTCTGGCACCCGGCGGCTGGATCTGTAATGTCGATCCCGATGGAAAGACCTGGCAGGTTGTCAGCATGGGGTACCGGAACCAGTTTGATTTTGCATTCAACGCTGATGGCGAAATGTTCGCCTACGATGCCGATATGGAATGGGACTTTGGGTCTCCATGGTATCGACCGACGCGAGTCACCCATGCGACCAGTGGCAGTGAATTCGGCTGGCGCAGCGGGACCGGCAAATGGCCAGCTTATTACATCGACAGTGTTCCGCCGGTGATCGATATCGGTCCCGGTTGCCCTGTGGGTGTGGACTTCGGTTACGGGACGAAATTCCCCGCGAAGTACCAGAAAGCACTATTCATCTGCGACTGGACATTCGGAACGATGTACGCCATCCATCTGACTCCGTCGGGATCGACGTACACCGCGACAAAAGAAGAGTTTGTTTCGCGGACTCCATTGCCGCTGACGGACTGCACGGTGGGAGCGGACGGGGCCTTGTATTTCACGATCGGTGGTCGTGGAGCACAGTCAGAGCTCTTCCGAGTCACCTATGTCGGCACCGAAGATACCAAGCCTGTCGATCTTAAAGACAGTCGAAACGCAGAACTGCGACAGCAGCGTCTGGCTCTCGAGAAGTTGCATGATCCTTCGACTGTTGGTGATAGTTCTGCTGCGACAATCAAGTTGCTGACAACGGCTTTGAACAGCCCTGACCGGGCCATTCGTTATGCGGCACGCATCGGCCTGGAATTGCGTTCGGTCGATGCCTGGAAGGACGCTGTGCTGACCTCGACAAACCCGGACGCCGTCATCACCGGTTGCGTCGGTCTGGCTCGACAGGGTGAACGAGATGTGTTGCCAGCGGTTCTGGGAGCACTTGGAAAGGTTGATTTCCTCAAACTGACCCAGGATCAGCAACTGGCTTTGCTGCGTGCCTACCAACTCGCTTTCATCCGCTTAGGGAATCCTGCTCCCGATGAAGTCGCAGCATTGGGGAAGAAGTTCGCTGATTTGTTTCCCCAGAAATCGGATTTCGTAAATCGAGAATTGTCGATCCTGATGATTCATCTGCAGTCGCCTGATGCAGCGAAGAAGATCGTTCCAGTTCTGGCCGGTGAACGTATCTCCACGCAGGAACAGATTGGCGAATTGCTCAAACGCAATGCAGGCTATGGTGGAACGATCGCTGCCATGCTGGCCAATCAGCCAGACCTGCAACAGTACCACTACGCTTTCAGCCTGCGAAACCTGAAGGCAGGTTGGAATGCCGACGATCGCAAGACCTACTTTGCGTGGTTCGACAAAGCTCGGGGTTGGTCTGGGGGAGCGAGTTACGGCAAGTTCCTGACCAACATCGATAAAGAAGCGTATGAGTCGATGCCGGAAGCGGACCGTATCTTGGTCGAGGCCTCAGGAGCTCGTAAGGCCTACAAGGCTCCCGAACTTCCAAAGCCGACAGGTCCGGGCAAGGAATACACTCTGGACGAGCTGATCGCATTGTCCTCCACAAAGATGAAGGGGCGCGACTTCAAGAATGGCCAGAAGATGTATGCCGCGGCACGCTGCGTCGTCTGTCATCGATTCGGTGGTGATGGTGGTGCGACGGGTCCCGACCTGACTCAGGCGGCAGGTCGCTTCAACTTTAAGGACGTTGCTGAGGCGATCATCGATCCCAGTAAGGTCGTCTCGGACCAGTACAAGACGACCCAGGTGGAAACCAAGAGCGGGAAGTCCTACACCGGCCGAGTGGTGTCGCTGAACAATGACTCGATCACGCTGCTGATCGATCCTGAAGACTCCACGAAACTGGTGACATTGAAGAAGTCCGATATCGAAGAGCAGAACCTTTCTCCGATATCATTGATGCCAAAAGATCTGTTGAAGCTACTCAACGAGAACGAAGTTCTTGATCTGATGGCCTATTTGTTGTCACGTGGTAACCCTGGGGACGCCATGTTCCGCAAGTAGAACCACCAGGTTGTTGCTTGTGTCTGCTATGGCTGGGGGCGGCGTTTGGCCGCCTCCAGCATTTTCGTCTGCAGGAAAAATCCTTCCGCTTTTGTTTGTATCAGGTTCGCGATGCCAGATTCACAAATCCGCCGTGTTCGTGTCGTCGATTCTCATACGGGTGGTGAGCCGACGCGAGTCGTCATCGAAGGAGGCCCGGATCTGGGGCGAGGAACGATGGCGGAACGACGTTGTTTGTTTCGCGATCAGTTCGATGAATTCCGCTCGGCTGTTGTCAACGAGCCACGTGGTTCCGACGTGATCGTGGGGGCTCTTCTGTGCGAGCCCGTTGATCCGTCAAACGCCGCAGGAGTCCTGTTTTTCAATAATATCGGTGCACTCTGGATGTGTGGGCACGGCACGATTGGCCTGGGAGTCACTCTGGGGCATCTCGGTCGCATCAAGGCGGGAACACATCGGCTGGAGACCGCCGTCGGCCTGGTGACGTTTGACTACGACGGAGCCAACCGGGTGAGTCTTGAGAACGTTCCCAGTTATCGATTTGCACACGATGTGTCAGTCGACGTGGAGGGACTCGGGACCGTCACCGGTGACATCGCCTGGGGAGGTAACTGGTTCTTTCTGGTTGATACGCAACATATCAACAACGCCCAGTATTCTGAGTTTGCGACGCGATCGGATCGTAACGGCCACCCTGTGGCATTCGGGATCGCTGATGTCAATCGTTTGACGAATCTTACTCAGCGCATTCGCCAGGGACTGCAGTCTCAGGGAATCACGGGAGCGGATGGGGGCGAGATCGACCATATTGAATTGTTCGGCCCGGCAGGCAGTCCCGAAAATCACAGCCGGAATTTTGTCCTTTGTCCGGGTGGCGCCTATGATCGATCGCCGTGTGGTACGGGCACGTCTGCAAAACTGGCCTGCCTGTTTGCCGATGGCAAACTGAAACCGGGACAGGTCTGGCGTCAGGAAAGTATCCTGGGAAGCGTTTTTGAAGGCTCAGTCCGACTGGAAGGTGAATCATTGATCCCTCGAGTGACGGGAACTGCCTTTGTGAATGCGGAAGCGACACTGCTGCTGAATCCCAGTGACCCGTTCCAGATGGGGATTCGAGGATAACAGGCTACGTTCATACGCTCGACGACTGTCTGGCATTTGAACAGGGGAGATTGGTTTGTGTCGAAGCGAGTAATCGTGATCGGTGGCGGCGTCATTGGAACGGCGTGTGCCTACTATCTACAGCAGTCGGGGTGTGACGTTACGATTGTTGAGCAGAAAACGATCGGCAGTGGTGCATCACACGCGAACTGTGGGTTTGTCTGCCCCAGTCACGTCCTTCCGCTGGCCGGTCCGGGGGTGATGGGGAAGACGCTGAAAGCGATGCTCAGCACTAATTCCCCGTTCTCGATCAAGCCACGCTTCGACCCGGCACTCTGGAGCTGGTTGCTGCAGTTTGCCAGACGCTGCAACACGCGTGACATGCTGGATGCAGGACAGGCGATTCATGCCTTGCTGAAAGATTCGCGGCAACGTTACGCCGACTTGATTGCAGCCGAGTCCCTCGATGTGGAATGGCAAACACGCGGCTTGCTGTTTCCGTTTTTGACTCAGCAGGCCATGGATCACTACGCTCATACCGATCATCTGCTGGGAGAACATTTCGGGGTCCATGCCGTCCGCTATGACGGCGAGGCTGCCGCGAAGCTCGAACCGGCACTCAAGCCCGGACTTGCTGGAGCCTGGCATTACGAAGGCGATGCCCATCTGCGACCTGACAAATTGATGTCTGCGTGGGGAACACTATTGAAAACTCGAGGCGTTGCTATTCACGAGAATTCCGAATTTCGCGGCTTTGAAACGTCAAATCGTCAGGTGACGCAGGTCGTGACTTCAACGGGCACACTGGCAGCCGACCAGTGTGTGATTGCGACCGGTGCCTGGACTCCGATGTTGAATCGTCAACTGCGATGTCACATCGCAATTCAGCCTGGCAAGGGCTATTCGATGACGATGGCCCGGCCTGCCAATTGCCCGACAACACCGCTGATCTTCGAAGAACATCGAGTGGCCGTGACGCCGATGGCCTCAGGCTATCGCCTCGGTTCGATCATGGAGTTTTCCGGCTACGACGCGACGATCAGCCCGAAGAAAATGGAGATGTTGCGTGCGGGTGCCAGACATTATTTGTTCGAACCGACTGCGGAACCGGTACTTGAACAATGGTACGGCTGGCGTCCGATGACTCCCAATAGCCTGCCGATTATCGACCGTCCGCCTGCATTCGATAATGTACTGGTCGCTGCCGGCCACAACATGCTCGGGCTTTCGATGGCAACAGGCACTGGGCGACTCGTTGCTGATCTTTTGACGGACCAGAAGCCGCAGATTGACCCTCGACCCTATGCCGCGTTGCGGCGTGTGGTATGAACGTCGTACAGAGGTAGCCGCGATCCTTCATCCCACCAAAACGAAGATCGTGAATGTGGAGCGAGAGGGCTTCGACGTTCTCGGCTTCAGGCTGATAGCATGCCAAATACAACTTGATGAGTGAAGTACGATGTGAGGCAACTGCGGAAAGGTGTCTGGACCAATCGTAAGCGCAGACTTCTCGTTGATCGCCCATTCCGGGACTTCGCGAAGACGCTCCAGTCCCGGCCACCCAGACGCTGCTTTAGCATGTGTCAGACCGGTTTCCGCTGGACTTGCTCCAGCGGGTCCACAACTGATCAGCTACCAAAAACTTCACTGACAAATCAGCACTCCGCCCGGCTTGACCGGGTGGTAGCAACGACTTCTCGCTACCGATCTGAGCTCCGGTTCGTCGCGGGCCCCCGCAAATCAGCCAATTCCGAAGTTCCGAAATGCGATTCGCCGCGTGCTGACACTGTCCGCATCACCTGAGCGGAATTTTGCGAAGTGGTCGGTTTCCAGTTTCGTTTCCGGAGAAAATCCGCTAGATAGTTTACCAGATTGGTGTCTGCCCTGTTTCTTCGATCATTCCGAAGGGTGGTCGAATCCCCCACCACAGAGCCGATGAGTCCCCAACATGCACCCACGGATAGCGTCGTTTGCGGTCATGATTTGTGCTGGCATTGCCGGCACCCTGCGAGCTCAGGAAAGTCTGCTGGGACTTCCCGCCCCGACGGATCCGAAACGTCCGGGGGCGGTCGTGCTGCACGGCGGGGGACGAATTACCGAGGATGTTTTTGACCGATTCGTGGAACTCGCCGGCGGACGGAATGCGTCGATCGTCTTTGTCCCATCCGCAGGGTATCGTCGGGCCGATTACAATTCCGAGGTTGAACTGCTGTCGACGTTGAATCGCCGCTACGGATCATGGGTCAATCTCAAATTGTCCGGCCGGATTCGTCAGTTCCAGTTCCTGTATACGGATGATCCCGATGACGCCGATGATCCGAAATTCGTGAAACCACTGGAACAGGCCACGGGGGTCTGGTTTTCGGGCGGAGCTCAAAGCCGCTTGAACTATCGGTATGTCGGTGCGTTCCCCGACCGTAGCCGGTTCCAGGAACTGTTGCGCAAGGTTCTTGTCCGCGGTGGAGTCGTGGGGGGGACGTCCGCCGGAACCGCCGCCATGCCCGAGGTGATGACGATGTGGGAAGAACGAAGCGACACAGGTGCTCCCCCTCGAGTCGTCGCCGCTCATGGCTTGGGGATGTTCGACAAGGCGATCGTCGAACAGCATTTCGAGGCACGTGGCGGCCGCCTGGAACGATTCACCGGTCTGCTGCGGGACAATGAACGGCTGGACGAATTGACAGCCCGGCCAAAGTCCGGGGAAAAAATGATGGGAATTGCCATCGAAGAACCGGCAGCCCTGTTCGTTCGAGGGAACCATTTCAGCGTCCTGGGCGACGGCAGTGTTCACCTCTTCCTGAAATCCAACGCTGGCCGTACGATTACGTGGCACGAGTTGACCTCGGGAGAAAACGCTGAACTGGGGCGCATCACCCAACCTGGAGACACACTGGGGCGCCAAGAACTGATGCTCTGGCGCCGCTGAATTGTGCAAGCAGATGGTACGGGCGGCGTCTTCAAATCTCAGTACGAACCGCGGCGTTCCTTGTTATACGATCTCGAACTCAACGGCCGAGAACTTTCGATATCAAAACTCGCCCGATCCGCCGCTCGGGTTGACCGCATGGTTCGGCCCGAGTTATGGACCGCTCTCGGAATGCAACGGATCACATTCGGAGTGCAGAACCTGGAGCGATGCAATTTGACGATCGATTTCGTGGCCAGCGACGACCGAGGCTACTAATAAGGCGATCTCCCTGGCACTGTCGAACTCATCGATCTCAGGCAGTCCATTGAGCGGTGCGAACAGATTCCACCCGACGTGAGCTGCTGCTATGAAGGCATCATCTCCATTGTCGGTGATCACCTCGAAATCGATCGACCGGATTTCGTCTTCGGGGACAGAGCCGACGAGTGACCGCTCGGTCAGTTCGACCGCTAGGCGGCACTGGTCCATGGTCTCCCGACTTACGTAGGCCTGAGACTCTACTCTTGCCCAAATTCGACGAACACATTCACAGGCAAATCGACGCGCCAACATAGGTGCACGCCGCTTCCGAAGGTCATCCAGAAGCAGCTCGACTTTGTGAAAGGACGGTGGAACCAACTGCGTCTCCGATGTCGAACGACTGCGTTAGTCGGGTTGCCGCCAGTCAACTTTCCATTTCAAAACCAGCTGTCCGGCAACACCGGTTGAACGCTTTGTTCGTCAGCTGGGAGTCCCGACGATCGCTGCGATGGCTTCGGCCAGCTCGGTGTTGGTGGTTACCAAGGTGATAGTATCAACATTTGAATAGTGTTTAGCAAGCAGCGGTTCGATTGACTCGATGAAATTGGCGATTGAGCATCGACCGTAACCACACGCCAAGCACGCAGCGGACATCGTTCGGCACGATGCGGCAGCCAGCTGGCGGATAGCGTTTTCATAAGCGGATCGAATGAAGTCGCAGTTGGTCTCGTAGAACGCGTCGATCGCGACCGCGTGCGCGATGGCCTTGTACGTCGATCCGCATGGAGGCGCCACCACCGCATTGCCGGGCTGGATGTATCTTTGGCCAGTTGATCGCAAGTGACTATGGAGAAAGTCTTGCATCTCGGTGCCGTAGCGAAGAAGGAAGGCACCGCCAACGCCGCCCGATAGGTTGAGATTCGGATTGGCAGAGCAGATCAACCCATCGGCTTTTGCGTCGAGGATGTCAGCATTGGATACGTGCCATCGAGTCATTGGATTTTGCTGAGAACCCCGTATTCCAGATCACGATGTCGCCGTTGGCCGTGATCCCTGTGATTTCCGTCCAGCCGATGTACAGCGGTTGGGCATCGTTCTCCTGGACAAATGTTTTCTGCCAATCAAGCTTTTCAGGCGGGTGATCCAAAAAGCCATCTCGGGTGCATTTTTCTGGTTGGTCCGTTTTCTCATTCACGGTCGGCGTCGCCAGGATTCATCCCGTCGGAATGAGTCACGGTGATGACGCCCGTCGATGTTTTGTCTGATGATACGATTTTGTCGCGATTCGGAGGAGTGAGAAGTTCGACCACATGCCCATCCAAATCTTTGACTACAGCACGTCTTCCCCATTCACTATCT
>CAXBSB010000207.1:0-14067 GCA_963977965.1 uncultured Schlesneria sp. | reverse complement strand
AGGATCAAGGAATTGGAGTGGAAATGAGAGAGGTTCGCGACAGACCTTCCGGTCAATCGCGACGGGAAATTATCTGGAACAGCATTTTCTGGCAAGAGCGAGTTTGCATAATCGTCGGTCGCGTCGTCGGCTTCCAACTTCGGACGAGGCTTTGGTTGAGAGAAATGGACTGATCTGGCCAGATCTCAACGAGTTGAGCCCGGTCGCGGATGTATGCCGTGCAAAGTGTGCCCTTCGAAGAAAAAGTCATGATCTGCGTTTGTTCATGACTTGCAAAGGTACTGTAGCATTGCCCTTGCCAATAGCGTTAGCAGTCGACGATCGATTCGATCACTACTTCGAGTAGACCCTACCCGTGACTGATCTCCCTGATGACCGCCGCTGCAAATACAAGATCACGTTGTGCCGTAGATCATTCCCAGTCCGCCGCCGTAAGTGAAGAGACATGCTACTGGACTGCAGTCATCCTGCCTCGGCTGATCGAACTCACTCCGCACAATCTTTGCACTGATTATGAGGCTCGTCGCGACGGAGAACACGAGTGGCGACTGAAAATCTGTCGCTGGAGCAGTCCGCAATGAACAAGGTTTTGTCTCCGCGATTTACGCCATTCCAGTACTCGAACTCAACAACTTTCCTGTCAGCATCGGAACGAAAATCCATGAATTTGTAACCGCGTGCGACAAACACTTTCTGCCCGTCATTTTGGTTAGAGAAGATGATCACTGAAGCTCGCATGTCCTTGGAATCATCTCGGTGATCCTCATTCGACCAGTAGAGCCCGTAGCTCGAAACGATCGTGTATTCTCCGATCCGTAACACGCGATCAAAGACGCCCGATGCCGCAAAGGCCTTTGTGATTTCTGGATCCACGCTCCAATTCAAATCGTTTGGAAAAGACCGGCCAAACCGATTCGTGACCCACTCCTGACCGGTAACACCGATTTGATCAGCTTCCGAATTTTTTGTCTTGGACACATCACTGATCGGAGCAGTCGGGTCAATATCGCACGCAGTGATGCAAGTTATGAAAGACAGCAGGCAGAACGCGAGCAAGAGTTGAAACTTCATGACGCCAAAGTCCTCGGGAATACGTCGACTCACTCGAATCCATTCTCAATGAGGGACAACTTTTAACGTCTCTTCCCAAAACGTTCAAGGTCTTAATGACGTTACAGGCGCGATGAAATTCGGCCAATTCGTAGTTCGTAAATTTCCAATACGATATCCCGATCACTTGCGGGTTGATTCTGGTGAGGAGTTATAACAACAAAAAACCGTCAGCAAATCAGATGCTGACGGCGATTATGGTGAGTGAAGATCCCCGAGAACTCTGGGAATCCCTTTATTTGGCAACCACAGATCGAACAGCGTCTACCTTTTTCGGTCGGTCGGCGGCTTTCTTCTGTGCTTGCTCTGCCAGTTGACGACCGGCCTGAATCTGTTGAGCGGTGAACAATGGACGTGGATCGCCCGGAACCTTTTCGTCCTTCAATTGAGCAATCTTATCCCAGCTCAATCCGTTCGCCAGATGCCAGGCTGCGGCCTGTTGAGCTTCCCGGTTGGTGCGTGGTGAATAGTCTTCGAGCAACTGCAAGAGGACGGGGTCGGTGGTCAGTGAATCTGCCTTGACCAGTTCGTACTTCAGACCGGCATGCGGTTCCCGTCGTCCATAATTCAAGCAGACCGAGTTGAATGCGAGCTGAACCGTCTTTTCCGGGGGAATGGAAAAGAAATTCAAACCGTTACCTTGGTTCTGACCGTTTTGAAATCCATTTCCATTCTGGAATCCAACACCATTGCCGTTCATCGGTCCGGCATTACCACCGACAGACTGATTCTGTTGCTGTCCCTGTTGAGGGTTCTGTTGCCCATTCCCAAAGAAGTTTCCGATGCCACCTTGCTGAGGAATCCCAAATTGCGGGTGAACCTGAACGCCGACTAATCCTGCGGGAACGGAAACCGAAAGCGGCTTATCCGTCTTGTTGGTAATAAAGATTCGGCCTTCATGAGCGTTCATAGCCACGAGCCGAACGTCGAATTGCCCCTGTTCCTTCCCTTCGAACAGGTCGACAACTGGAGCATCAGGATTCAGAGTCAGCTTTGTGATCGCGCCACGGCTTGCACCGAACGCCGCAACGCCGAGCAAACAACAGACAGCAACGTGATAGAGTTTTCTTCGGGACATTGTTCGAGCTCCTGCATGAGATGTGAAATGCTCGTCGTCCAAGCGGGATTGCCCGCCCTGTGTCGCTCGCCGAGTCACCTGAATAGATGACAAGAATTCGGTCGAACTACCTGTTTGATCCTACTACTCACTTCGACCAGACGCAATTACGGCCGATCCACGAAAAACCGAAGATGAACAAACTGTCAGCGAAGTTGTTTGGTCAGGCGCAATCGACTTATCAGGTTACTTGATGGAATCCTGGCAGAGTCATCATGGCTCATAAGCAAATAAATTCTGGTCAAGCAGTTTTCAGCGAAATGCATCGAAGATCGGTACTGGTCCGAACATACATCCGATCGCCAACAATCGCTGGATGTGAAAACAGCCCCGATTCATCCTCAACGACACTTCCCGTGGAAATCGTCTGAAACTTGTCTGCAGTGGCATCGATCAGCAGGACATCACCATGGATCCCGATGGCCAGCAGCCGATCTTCAGATGCAATCAAACTCGTATATTGATGAAACATCTTGTTTTCGCCCGTCCAGATCGTTTTCAATCCTTTGTTCAGATCCAGGCAATACAGGGCGTCCCAGACACCAAACAAACGGTCCCCTACCACAACCGGCGAATGAGTATCCGGAGCCAGCTCATCGTTTTCTGCCAGTGGCTTGTTGATCAACCGGCCATCGGCATCGAATGCAAACAGGCGAGTTCCGTTGTTTTCAGACGTCAGAACCAGTTTGTCGCGCCAGAGCATTGGCGTCGGAACATTGAAGTCGCGCGGCCTTGCCGGAACATATCGCCACAGCTTTTCGCCAGTCTTAGGCTCCAGGCCGACGAGTGACGTGGCATCGTAGCCGATCACCTGACGCCTTCCGCCCGCTGTCGTGACAATAAACGATGCGAATGCGGCAGCGTCCCCAGCAGTCTTCCAGATCACCTTGCCCGTTTCAGGCTCCAATCCTGCGAACCCTGCTTCCGGCCCACCAGGATTGACGATCAGTCGGTCATCGACAATCAGTGGCGAGGATGCGTGCCCCCAGACCATCTTGCTGGTGACCTGAAAATCCTGACGCAAATCACGCTTCCAGACGAGATCACCGGTAGCGAGCTTCAAGCAGTGCAGGTGCCCGAACGCCCCCATCAGATAGACGAAATCACCGTAAATCTGCGGAGTCGCCCGTGGTGAGTTACCGTAGTCGAGATCACCTTTGATGGGATAAGAAAGCTTCCAGACTTCGGTTCCGTCGTCCACAGAAAAGCAGCGAAACCCATCGGCCGAGTCATTCAACTCGCGTCCAGAGACGATGACGTATTTCGTCGTCGCGGCAATGCCCCCCACTCCGGTACTTCGCAGACGCTTTTTCCAGAGCGGCGTCAGTTCTGTCGGTAGCTTTTCGGGCAACCAGACCACACGAGCATCGCGGTTTTGTCCGCGCCACCCGATCCATTCAATGATTGCGGGTGAGTCTACTTTTTTTTTGGATCAACTGCCGCGATCTCAACGAAGCCAAGCTGCGTTTCGAGTGCCTCGCACAGTTTCGGGGATTCAATCAATTCCAGCAGAATCGCACGAATTGCCGCTTGATCCTTTTCGGCGACCCGTGAAGTCGCAAACGCAGTGACAAATGGTACGGGAGCGGTCTTACCGACGACTCGCAGGTCCCCCTTCTGAATGGTACCGCAACCTTCAAGCAACGGTGCCGCGTAGCTGCTGATTACTGTTGCCGCTCGCACGTCTGCACCCAGCTCAAGAATCTTGGTTGCCCCGTCACTGCAGGCCGAGCATGTTTCCAGCTTTGCAGGAATGGCGACGCCATTCTCTTTCAACAAGGCAATCGCGGCTTTGTGCTTTTCGTCACAATCCTCGGGGCCAAAATAGATCTGGTAACCCTTCAAGTCTGCGATCTTTTTCGCCGGATCCTTGGCAGGAACCACGATCATTCCATACTGAGTTGTGATCCCGTCCTTTCCCGATAAAGCGGCAAGAGGTGTGACGGCCGTCTCAATCGCCTTGGCATCAAATTCAACGACAGATCGTTTGCCGATGATCAGATCAACACCATCGGGCAGCTTTCCAGTTTTGGTCGCACCCACGAGCGTTTCAGAGAAGACTACTTTGACGGGACGCTTCAGCTTCTGCGAAAGATGCTTGCCGAGTTCGGTGTATTCGCGCTGGGCATATCCCTTGACGCATGGACACGACAACTCTTTCGAGAGCGGATCCATCACCAGCATCGTCAAATCGGCGGCAACGCCACTCTTTTCTGCGGCTGACAAGACTTGAGAAAGTACAATTGGCGATGCCGCCAGAGCGGTCAATGCTGACCGACGATTCATAGTTGCCATGAAAAAACTCCGTTTGCAGAATCAAATGATTCAGCCGAGCATTCGAGTCCGCGCCTAATCAACAACTTTGCTTGCGGGTGCCACGACAGCGGCTGGCTTGAGTTGAAGCACCTTCGTTGCCTTGACGGCCTTGGCGGGCTTATCAGTGTCAGCAGGTTCTTCGACAGAGGCCTTCTTTTCTGCCGGTTTACCTTCATCGCCTTTTTCTTCGGTCGGTTCATCGGACTTCTTTCCGAGAACCACGATTCGCGAACCCTGCAAATCGAAGAAGTAGGCCTTGTCCCCTTCGGGCGAAACTGCGATCGCGACATTCTTGCAACCGCCGCTGACCTTTGCCTGTCCGACGATTCCCAGGAAGCTTCCTTCCTTGCTGAATCGCTTGATATAGCCTTCGGATTCAGCCGTGAAAACTTCACCTGCGGATCCAAAGCACAGGTTCATCGGATTGCAGCAACCACCAAAGCCCGCTCCTGTGGAACCGTTGCGATCCCCTTCTCCCCATTGAGCCAGCTTCTTACCTTCGCGGTCATACTGCAGAACTCGTTTGCGGCTGTTTTCTGCCACGAACACTCCGTCGTCACAGCACCGAATGTCCATCTGGCCGCAGCATCCGGACAATCCCGAGACGATCTGATCGGCTCCTTCGAAGTCGTGGCTGGTTCGCCAGATCGCATAGCCGTATCCCTTGGGGACCCCCGAGGCGATAAAGACATCGCGATCCGAAGCAGTGAGAGCATTGACGATCTTCAGTCGGCTGGTCGTTTCTTCGATGACTTCGTCGACCGATCGTTCGCCACGCTGCTTGTAGTACTGAAGCATCGCCTTGTTCTGAGATTCCAGATTCTTGACCTGTAGTTCGAGGGTTCGAACCTTTCGTTTGTCGGCGGCTTTGCGTTCTTCCTCAGGAATCTTTTCCAGTTTTTCTTTCAAGTCCGCCAATTGCTTTCGCTGTGCTTCGACCGTGCTGTCAAGCTGCTTCCGCTGCTCTTCATACTGTTCCTTTTCTTCTTCCAATTGAGCTTCGGCCTCTTCTTTCAGCTTGGCCGAGTTCTTGAGCAGCGCAGCGATGTGAGGGGCATCACCTGATGAGAGCAGTTTTCCTTCGGGATCAAACTTGGCAATCTTGCCGTTTCCAGCAACGAAGACATTGCCGTTGGGAGCCGCAGCGATCGCCTGAACTGCGAAGTCAACGTTCCACTGACGAAGTTCCTTGCCGTCGGCATCGTGGACGCGAATCTCGGCAGAATTGTTCTTGCCTTCCAGCTTCGCTCCATAGGGGCGAGGCGGAGCCACCACAGCGAAGATCAACCCTTCCTTGTTCAGGCAGAACGTTTGCAACTGGTGTCCCGATCGAACTCCGCGAATCTTGATGTCGCCAGTTTGCTTATGGGTACTTCCTGGCAGGTTGGCGGCAACTCCACCGGCGGCGGGTGCGGCTTCCGCTGCTGCTCCGCCAAACAATGCGCCGAGGAAATCAGCGAGGTTCGCCTTTGGGGCTTCGGCCTCGACTTCAACGACCTGACTGACATCTTCTGCTGCGGTCAACGGAGAAATCAGTGGCGCCGAAATAAGTGCAACGGTCAGACCAAGACGGGACCAGTTGCGACTCCATTGGAATGCATGATTCGACAGCATGATACGAACTCCTATTTGCCCCAAAACCGAAGACTTCAAGGGAATCCAGCAGACCTGAATGGCCTGCCTCGGGATCTGTGTGGGGAACGATACACAATCTCGAGACAGATTGTCAAAAGATTTCGCTGGATTCTGATGTTTGTGCGAGCCCGTGGTAAAAGGGCTGGTCGGTTCATTGGAACTGAGAAAGCCCCAATTCCAAGGTAATTCGGTCGACGGCGCGTGCCATTTTCTTTCGCAAGGAATCAGGATTGCCGTTCAACTGCGATTGCATTCCAATCCAGGCCGGCCGAACGAAGGTCGGCCAGTTGCTGTTCGTCTGCGGTCATCCGGCGCCGGACTTCAGCCATCAAATCACGATTGGCGACAACTCGAGAAGGGCTGTCGCCCGAGTCCATAACCTTTTCCATGGCCAGATCGCCATCAACTATCATCCGACGCTGGTCTCGCTTCTGAGATTGTAAATGCCGGACGTGATCGAGCAGCTTGTTGCGAGCCATCGTGATCAGTAACGCTGCAAGATCTTCGGGTCGGTCCAGATCGTACTCGCCCAGCGATACTCGCAGAAAGAAATTCGCGAAGACCGACTGACAGACATCGGCAGAATCCAGGACACGTCGCAGTCGCGGGTCTGTCAGACGAACTCTCACAGCCCGACGAATCTCCGGCAGATACATGCGGACCAGTTCCGCAGCGGCCGATGCGTCTCCCCGCTCAATCTGCGCGAGTAATTCCTGCGAATTTGCGGTAATGGCAACGTCTTTCTGCTGAATGGTTTGCGGCGTACCCGCAGGCTTCTCACGAATGGATTTCGAAAAATTCCGGAATTCGTTGTCCGGTCGCTCGACGGCTTTACGTGTTTGAGAGTGGCGGGGTCAATTTTGTTCCAGAAAACATTCGCAGGAGTATACCGATGAGAAATCAGACGACAATTACCGCAGCCCGATGCTTCCTGTTCGGCACGCTGGCCCTCGTTCATGCAACGGCCTGGGCTCAGGACGATGCAGTCGCCGATGCTACAAAGCCCGAAGTCCCCAGGTTTTTTGTTTGGCAGGGAGACTGCAGCCGATCGTTGAGGATTACTGGCTCGTATTTCGACGAAAGATCTGCACTGACGTCGCTCTACGGGGCTAAACCTGACGGCGAAATCTTCATCACGGATGGGAAGGACTTTTGGACTGCAGTTTCAGTTCTTGCTTACCGTCGCGGGGCCAAAAATCAATCTGAACTGGAATGTACTGTCTACGGACGTAAATGCCGTTCGTTGACGTGGTTTGTGCAGTCACCCGAAGGTCAGTCCGACCTGAAATCCGCTGAGGAACTGCTGGCGAATTCAACATCGCTTCCCATCTATCGATTGCGCAGCAAACCAACTGAAAAAGCCAGCCCTGTTGAGGTCACGACGAACTGAAGCATCGCTACAGGTACAAAGACGCGAGGGCCGCGATTCTCGGTCGAAATCCGACAATCGCGGCCTGCGTCCATGATCCATCAAGGATGGTTTCGGCTGACGGAATCAATCGCTGTATGCTTTGCAGCCGATTGACTCGCATCCAAAAAGACGTCGATCTGCTGACCGACATAGACGGTATCGGGCGGTGACTGCAATTCGTACAGCACCTGCAGGACTCGCGTATCAACACGTTCTCCGCCAGCATTGGTCAGCGACTTCTTGGGTTCGGCGTAAGGCTCCACCCGGACGAATGTCATGGAAATCGGTGTTTCAGAATCCCCTCGCACGTAGCCCGTTCCATTTAACCCCGGTCGAAATCGCGGCAAGTCCTGTTCATCAATATCGACTCGGACATGCAACTTCGTCAGGTCACCCAGGACCAGCAGAGTCTGACCCGGGGGTGTTCCGACATATTCACCGGGACGGACATCAACCTTGAGTACTGTGCCTGCGATGGGGGCACGGATCTGCAGTCGTTCGATTTCGATGTTGGCATGGTGAAGCAAAGATTCGGCACGAGCGACCTGTGCTTCGAGAACGGCCAGATCCTCTTTCCAGGTACCCGCCCGTAACCGGGCATCCTCAGCTTCAGCGAGTGACAACGCCGCCTGAGCAGCCAGATAGGACTGCTGGCGCTGAATAAAGTCCTCCTGAGTCAGAACCTTGCTGGAAACCAGATCCTTCGTTCGTTCAAACTGATCCTTCTGAGCCGTCATTTCGGCGCGAGCTTTTTCCACACGAGCGACGCTGGGCGGAAGGTCTTCAATACGCGGTGCTTTGCGGGCTCGCGACAGGGCTGCCCTGGCTTCTGCAACGGCGGCTTGCTGCACAATCAGATCTGCATAACGCTGCCTGTCGTCCAGTTCGAAAAGCAGGTCTCCTGCCTGCACACATTGCCCGACATGCACATGTACTTTTGTGACGACACCGGGAACAAGAGCGGCCACCTTCAGATTCTCTGACCGTGGTTCCACCAGTCCCGCACCTGCAATCGTTGAAGTATAGGGGTTTCGACTGGGGATGACCGGTGGTTGGGCATCGGGTGCAGGTTCGTGAGACTTCACCAGATGCCATGACATAAAACTGAATGCGGTCGCGGCTAAGAGTGGAAGGCCGAAAGTACGATTCATGACGATTCCCTTATCCCTGCAGAACTTTATTTGCTCTTGCTGTTCTCAACGGATTCAATCCGGCCGTCCGCCATCGAAATAATCCGGTCGCCATACCCGAACACCCGGTCATCATGCGTTACGACAATGACGGCCCGGCCCGGTTGCACGGCAACCTTCTTCAAGAGTTCCATCACACGCTGCCCCGAGACCGCATCCAATGCCGCGGTCGGCTCATCGCAAACCAGCAGTCGAGGCTGATGAACCAGAGCCCTGGCAATCGCAACGCGTTGCTGCTGGCCCCCGGATAACTGGTTTGGTCGCTGCTCAGCCCTCGATCCCAGATCGACTGCTTCCAGTGCTGACAATGCCGCCTTCATCGCGGCCGGTCGTTTCCATCCTTGAATCAACAAGGGAACTGCGACATTTTCCGTTGCTGTCAACGCGGGAAGCAGGTTGTATTGCTGAAATATGAATCCGACCGATAGAGCTCGAAATTCAACTAACTTGGGGCCTCGCAGTTGCGATTGCTTGACCCCGAACAGATCCAGATCTCCTGCGGTCGGATTCAGCAAACCGGCGATGATTGAAATCAACGTTGTCTTGCCACACCCGCTGGGGCCAACGAGCAGCGTCAATTCACTGGCATACACGTCAACCTCGATCCCGTGTAGGGCGCGGACCTTCGTGTTTCCGTCTCCAAAGTCTTTGATGATCCCACGGCATGCAATCGCAACTTCACGGCCAGCAGCGAGACTTGCTGTGTTGCCGACGATGGCAGAAGCATTGACTTGGCTGTCGTTATTATGGAATGGTGCAATCATGATTCAGTTTATCCACGGAAGACGACGGCTGGTTCCAGCAGCAGCACTTTTCGCAAACTCAGAAAGCTGGCGAGCACGATGATCAGGCTGACAGACACGGCCGCTCCTGCAGCAACCTGCCATGGAAGGTAGAAACCAGCGAGGGCTGTGACATTGCTGGTTGCTTCGAAAAACAGAGCTGTCATCCCGATCCCCAATCCATAGCCGATCAGCCCGACGACGGTTGCCTGCAGCAGGACCATTAATGTCAACCGAAGATCACTCAATCCCATCGCTTTCAGGGCGCCAAACTGCTTCAGATTTTCGAGGGTAAACAGGTAAAACGTCTGCCCGGCGATTGCGGTTCCAACGATGAAGCCCAGGGCGATCGTGATGCCGAAGTTGACAGGAATCCCGGTGTTTCGCATGTAGTAGCCGATGATGAACCAGATGAATTCTGTGCGAGTCTTCGTCATCAGATTCGTCCGCTCCGCGATTCGGGTGCTCAGGTCTTTTGGCGTGACACCCGGTTGCGGATGTGCCAGGACAAATGACATCACCTTACGTTCACCCGCGACAAACTGAATCGCCTGTGAATACCGGGTGTAGATGATTGGGAATGTTTGAAACGGTGCGGTTGCTTCGCAGATCCCGACGAGGACCGCGCGGCGATCATTCATTTCCAGCGTTCGGCCCAGGCGGATCGGTTCCTGACCCCAAAGGTATTCGTAACCTGCCTTATCGACGATGATCGCATCGGGACGTCGCAGGTTTGCCAGCGAACCATCGATCATTTTGACGGGGGCACCAATCAGCGAGTGATCGTCCAGGCCGATCAGGAAGACCTGTCGGAAGCTACCGGTTTCGATCTTCGCTCGAGCGAGACTTTTGAAGTAACGGACCGCCCACTCCACTCCTTCAACGCCACGGACTCGATTGAGATCCGTTTCGGAGAGTGGTTTGATTTCGTCCGCGTTTTGCTGGTAGGGGTCCATCACCCAGACCTGAGCGTCGCGAACATCAATCGCGGCATGAGCCGTTCGGCGCATCAGGCCAACGAAAATGGACGTCTGCTGTGAGATCAGCAGGACGCCAAATGCCACACCGAACACCGTACCCAGATACTTGGTACGGTCGCCCGTCAACATCTTCCAGGCAACCCAGTTCATGATTCAGCCTCAGTTCTTGTTCCTGCAAAAGCAGCGTCCTGCACAACGACGGGTGGACCTGCTCCGATCGCTGCGAGCGTGAACCGCGTGACATGGTCCGCTAATAACGGCAGCGGAAACGAGTTTCCTTCGGGGTTCTGCGTCAACAGGCGGATGATCGGTTGATGGACGTAGTAAAACAGCACCTGGCCGACGGTGCTGAAGCCGATCATCCATCGCTGTTCCTCTGACAGGTTCTCTGGCAAAAGATCATTGAGGATCGATCGCAAGGCATCCGCCATCGGTCGGATATAGTCGTCGACAACTGCAGCACAGGCTTCTGTCGGCCGAGCCAGTTCGCGGAGCATGATTTCCAGATGCCAGCGAGGACGATTGGTGGACAACATTCGTTCGAACATGGTCCCGATGAACTCGCGCAATCGATTCGCCGCCGGCATGTCAGCGGGGTACTCAGGAAACGGAACATCTTCCTGCCGACAGCATTGCGCATGGCGCACTGCTGTCACGTAAAGTTCCCGTTTCCCACCAAAGTGATAGTTGACGGCAGCGAGGTTCGCCCCCGCCGCCGTGCAGATATCTCGCACACTCGCCGCTTCATAACCCTTTTCAGCAAATATGGTTCCAGCCGCATCAATCAGGCGTTGTCGAGTGTCATCTGCCATTTCAGACTCCGTTCAAAGCTGTGATTCAAACGTTTGTATGAAACGATTGTATGTTTGATTCGACAGGAGTCAACAGGAATCTGAAGAAAAGTTCCTTGGATCAGGGAATGACGCTTTGCACGCGCTGAAATGCGGTCCACCACAGAGGTCACGGAGGGGCACAGAGAGGGTGGCGAGGGTGTCAACGGAGATCCGACCGGTAGAGTGAAGTTGGCACGAATTTGTCGAGGGTTCCAGAATCGGCGCACCCACGATGCGGAGGCGGCTCGACGTGTTTTCAACTCCACTTCGTACCCCGTATCAAAAAGGGATTGGGTTTGACGGAACGCGAGAACAGAAATGGCAAGAGGCGAAAGACTTGCTCTCGAATTCTGCCCCGGCAACTGGTACGCTCGATTCGGTCGATCCCTGTCAAGTCCACATCATTGCTTGCTGCGGAAGGAATTCATCATGTGGCGAATAGCTCTCTGCTGTGCCGTTGTGGTGGCCATCCCCGTCAGTATGGCTTCGGGGCAGATGGTGGTGACTCATTCACCGCTGCAGCACAACGGCGCCTCCTTCTACGAGTACTCGCATATTGGCTGGAGTATTCAGAACCCGCACTATTTCATGCGGTTTAACGGTGGTGGCGGAGTACCTCCGTTTGGTGGATATACCCCGAACTCTGGACTTCACGGCGGGTTTTCGACGGGACATTCCCAGTTCGACTTTGGGTTCGGACAGGGGGCAACACTGACGAGTTCCACCGTGACTCCATTCATTACGACAACAAACGGCTATCCCGGTTACATGTTCATTGGTAGCCAGCGTCCATTTGTGACGGGAGTTGCCCCGGTAGTTGGCGGAGGATTCGCCAGCCTGCCACCAGCAGGTCCTCCCATCGGTCCTCTCGCTCTTCGAATGGCAACTGGCCAATTACAAACATCCAATGGTCGTATCAAACCACAGGGATTGGATGAGGCCGAACTTCCACCTGCACCTTCGCCAGTTCGCGATGTCCCGCAAGGTAACGACGCCATACCACCTGCACCGATTCCCGAAAAATCAACGGGAAAGTCCTCGGATCTGTCGGCACGCGAGTGCCTCGAACGGGCAATCATTGCGGAAAAGGACGGCAAGCCAGGCGTCGCCCGGATCTATTATCAATTGGCAGCGACTCGAGGCGACGTCTTCATCAAGGCCGAGGCGACTCGAAAACTGGAAGGGCTGAAATAAGCTCAGAGAAATAGCGGGGCAAACTCAACGCAGGTCAAGTCGTAAGAGGTCAAATCGAAGGAACGAATTCCCGAATGTGAAAGATGGACCTCTCACGAGTTCCACTACCAAAGAGCGTTGGTAGCCACTGTCCGCACGGTCGAAATGCAGATACACCCACATCACTTTGCTGATTTTGGGTGGCACTGGGCTTCTAGTTTTTCAGACTGCCAGGCTTCCCAAGTCTGCGAAGCGCCAACTCGAGCAATCGCCAACCCACCCAGGAACCCCAATCCTGTGAGGAGGGAAGCCAGAACACGGACTCGCAATATTACCTTATCGACGGTGGCGGACTATTCTTCTGAATGCGGATCACTGTGTTCGGAATATTTGCTGGATTCACATGCCCCATCATGGAACTCACTTAATTCAGCGGTTAATTCACAGGAATTCTGGATGAAACTCGAATCCTCATCATATCAAGTCGATACCCCGACATCTTGAAACGCGTTCGTTCTGGCACATGGCGGATTCGTTTGGCGGGTTCCCGAAGCGTTTGACGAGTTTCTGACAGCAGTCTGCAAACTTTCGCTCAATCCATTCGAAGGAATCCCGAAGTGAATACGAAAACGATCCTCGTGTCAGCGGTTCTGATCGTCGCATGCCTGACCGGGGGCATTCAACGGTCGTCGTATATTGGTTCCATCAGATCACAGGATGGTGAGTTTCTGGCCGAGAAGGACGGCCGATTGGTCCTGGTGAAAAAACTGGAACGAAATCAAATCAATGGACTTTCGTTACGAGGATCGTGGAAAGTGAACTTTCCTTATCTCGAGTCGGGTGGCAAATTCCTGACACTTGAACAGACAGAACAGGGAGTCAATCTCTCCCTCGGAGAAAAGGGGGATTCTGCCCGGTGGGGCATCGAAATACTGAAGATAAAATCGCTGGAATCGGATGGCAAAAACCGGGTTGGAAGTTCGGGAGCACTATTCCGACTTCGAGTTACCGATGGACGTTACAAGGGCTGGTACATTGCGGCGAAAGAGCAAAATGAAGAGGCGACCACGTCGAATACCCCAATGATTCGGGAATTTCGAGTTGTTGAAAACCCCAAAATGGCACTCACATTTGACTACATCGACACGCATTATTCGGTCATCCACAAGTGAACACTGCGCAACAGTACCTCGCAACTTCCACGCGAATCATTTCAGCATTCTCATTGCCGATCACTTCGGCAGACCGTACGCCGTGGACGTTTACGATTCCTCGGAAACGGTCTTCACCCACTGCATCAATTGCTGGAACTGATAGGCAAAGGCGGGTTCGTCACTTCCCATGGGGCTCTTGAAGAATGACGCCAGATGGGTCATGACACCTGATCCTCCCCGACGTGCTTCACGCTCTGTCAGGCGGATCAGATCAATCACCAGTGGTGCAGCCAGCAGTGAATCGCATCCTTGCCAGATGAACTGCAGGACCATCGGTGTTCCCAGAAAACCCTGGAAATGGATGTG
>CAXBSB010000206.1:0-14084 GCA_963977965.1 uncultured Schlesneria sp. | reverse complement strand
TACGCTTCCCGATTCGAAGACGGTTCGGCGGGAGCCTCACCCTCCCGCTTCGCCACGGCCATGCCTTGCATGACGTGGATTTGACGCTGCTGCACCGGAACGAGATTCCCGGCAACCATCCCATCGCAAGCAGGCTTCCGACACCTCGGAAACTACTTTGAGCCTTTGAAAATCTTGCGATCGAGGCGAGGAATGTACAAAGTCCAGTGCGACGCACTGTTCGTGTCGTCCTGGATTGCATGAGTAAACTCGTGCAACTTTGCATCCAGGTTGTCGAGCAGGTGCAATGCAACGGCTTCGGGCGTCATCGGCAGGCGAGGGCTACCAAATTCGTACTGGCCATGGTGACTGAGGATCATATGTTTCAGCCGCAATGCCAGTTCGTCTGGAAAAGCTTCGCCCGTCAATTGTTCAACCTGACGAATCTTGTCCGAAAGCATCTCAACGCCGATCACCAGATGCCCCAACAGTTGACCTTCGTCGGTATAGGCAAACCCAGAGTCCACCGAAAGTTCGCGAGTCTTGCCGAGATCGTGCAGGAAGATCCCCGCCATCAACAGTTCTTCGTTCAGGTCGACGTAGATTTCACAGATCTTGCGGGCGACTTTCAGCAGAGTGACCAGATGCTCCAGCAATCCACCACGATAGGCATGATGAGCCTTGACCCCCGCAGGCGTTTCGCACAGTGAACGCATGATCGCGTCATCGAGCAGAAAACATTCCATCAGGGTTCGCAGACTGGGGTGCTCAAAGCCAAGCAGCAGGGTCCGCAACTGGCCGAACAATTCCTCGATCTTCTGCGACGTCATCGACTCGAAATCGGCAGAATCAACGCTGGATAGTGGAACGATGTCGCAGTATGTCAGGATCAGTTGCAACGTTCCCTGGAACAGTTGCACCTTTCCTTTGACCCGGACAAATCCCCCCGTCTGAATATGAGCGCAGGCTTCTTCCGTGACGTTCCACATGCGTCCGTTGATCACACCCGTTCGATCACGAAGATCGATGGAGAGATACAACGCTGCATTACGGTTGGCTCGCAGTTGTTTATCAGAAACCAGGAAGACCTCTTCGACGATATCACCGTCTTTGAGGTCAGTCACAAACCGGCGAGTCATGGCAGGCAGTCCAAAGGAAAAGAAGCAGCAAAATAGCGATTTTAGGCGCGACGGCGGCAGGTCACAAGGAAGGGACGAATCACTCTGTTGTCCAAATTCACGAAAGCATTACGGCCAATCAGTTTGGGGCATTATTTTGCCGAACAGCTCCAACCACGCAAAGTTGGACAAAAGCCCGGTTCTCTGCTGGTAGCGTCAAATGTTGTATCAATTCGCCGCTTACTGATATGATCTCGGATCGCCGAGCCAGAAATCCGAACTCACTTCAACGCCGTACTGTTTCTTCATAGCTTTCGCGCTTTGCGAGACACGACTTTGCAACGGGGGCGATGACAAGATGGGATAAACATGCGGTGAACGGGAGCCGCCGTTTTGACGGAATGCTGTTGTCGACGGGTGACGTTGATGCCACCAGAATTCATTCGCGGAATTGGCAAGTTTCCTGAAAAGCGAGATGCCGTCTTTTAGCGGTTCGCTGGCGAGGCCCACCATGCAGTACGTCAACATTGTCTTCGAAGACAGTAACGAAGCCGTCATGCATACCGCCCCCGTTCCGGACGGTGACGCTGCATACTTGCGTCAGGCGGCCAAGCACCTCAAGCCGCTTTCTGATGAAGAGTACATGACGGGCCCTGCGGGTATTCTTCACACGATGGCAAAATACAGTCATGTTCTCGATGGTGATAATCTCTATTGGTGCGTCGAGTGGGAACCCGGGCTTGTGATCGTCAGAATGAGGCATGGCCAAAACATGGAAATGGAATGGGTCGCCCTTCGCTCACCTGTTCCGAACTTCGCTGGCCGGGAACCGCTTCCTGAGGATGGCGATCCAGATGACTACGACGGTGATGACAACCCACAATACAACCTGATCTTCACACCGTGGGATGCTCAATTCGACCAGCAGGATCGCGAATGGAAATCATTCACACCTGCAGACGATGACGTTCAATCGCGATTTCAGAATGCGTTGGCTCGCGTGAATGCTCTCAGCGATCTCATGCAATCGCGTTACACTGATGACAGCGAAAAGTGGTTGGAACGATGCACGGACAACCTTGAAAAATGGGCTGGCGAAGGCGTAAGACTCAAAATCGCCAGCTGACAATACGGTGAACCTGCCGGTCCGCGTAAAGCAAGCAGGAAGCGATCAGCACGAGCGGCGAATTGGGGCGGATACAGAATTGAACGTGACTTGGACACGGATTTCCTGGGGCGTAATTCTCAAGGCTTTTTTTCTGCTTTCGGCTTCTCTACGTCGTTGTCCTGCGACTGGTCTTGCTCACCTTTCGGGAAGTGATCGATGACTGTTGCTTGACCGCATCCCATCAGCGTCAAAGAAACGCAAGCCAGCACAGCCACCGAAGTAATCAGCTTCGTGCTCAATCTCGTTTCGGTCATCAAGTCGGCAAATCTGAAGTGCCGTTGCCGCCTCACAACGCCTGCCTGTTCCATTTGTTTTGCTGCCTTTCGCAGAACATCCGCCCCCAACCGCTACCGTAGAATACTACATCTCTTCATCCGCGACAAAACGGGCACTCATTCATTTCTCTGTGCCGCGGTCATTTCTGTTGGAAACGATGGTCACGTTTCGGGCCAACGTCCGTTGTCCATCAATGCAGTGTAGAGATGCCCATAAACATGTCGGTGTCCGACGGATATTGTATCCGTCGCGCATTTCGACGGACTGGAAGGCCGTAGTACATTTCGCTTCGAAGGTAACCTCTTTACCCGAACCCACCCCGTTGCAGCAGAAACTTGTGACCGGTAGCCTACACGGAATTCTGATTCAGGATCCGGCGGAGGTTTGCGATGGCGGTGTGGTCGTTGATGGGGCGGTCATTGGCGGGACTGGCACTCGTTGTCGCTATTTTTTGCGTCGTGCCCCCACGTGTCGATGCTGCCGATCCATTGTCGGCTGGGCAACAACGATTCGAGAAGGAAGTGGCTCCGCTCCTGATCGCCAAGTGTCTTGGCTGCCATTCGGGGAGCGATCTGAAAGGAGGGCTCGACCTTACCCTACGTGACAAACTCCTGAAGGGTGGCGAGAGCGGTTCCCCGGCCCTCGTACCTGGTCAGCCTGACAAGAGCCCTCTCTGGCAGCGGATTGAGGCGGATGAGATGCCTCCCAAGCATCCTCTTTCGGTCGCCGAAAAAGCCATTATCAAATCGTGGGTTGCCAGCGGCTCCGAGTGGGCCGGCGCGGCTCTCGATCCTCTGAAAATCTCCACTGATCAGCGAGCAGGATACGACTGGTGGTCGCTACAGCCGTTCACCCGGCCATCAATTCCTTCCACACGTCAGCCTGCCCGACTGCGGCAGCCAATTGATGCATTTGTCCAGAATCGATTGGAAGCCGCTGGTCAGAACGTCGCTTCGCCTGCTGACCGGCGTGTGTTTATTCGTCGAGTGACCTTCGATCTGATTGGCTTGCCTCCGTCGCCTGAGGAAGTCGCCGAGTTCATGAACGACTCGCATCCCGATGCTGTCGAACGGTTGCTCGACCGACTGCTCGCTTCGCCACACTATGGCGAGCGATGGGCGCGGCACTGGCTGGATGTTGTCCGATTTGGCGAGAGCAATGGGTTTGAACGCGATCTCCCTCGCCCCAATGCCTGGCCGTATCGCGACTGGGTGATCCAAGCTCTGAACAGCGACATGCCTTATGATGAGTTTGTTCGCTGGCAACTGGCAGGCGACCTGATTGCTCCGACCGATCCTGAAGCACTGCGTGCTGTCGGGTTCCTGGTGGCAGGGGCTCACGACACCGTTGTACCGGTCGTTGATCGGATGCGAGCCACCATGCGGCAGGATGAACTGGAAGATACGATTGGCGTCGTCGGACAGACATTCCTCGGGCTGACATTGAACTGTGCCCGCTGCCATGATCACAAGTTCGATCCGATTACCGCGCGCGAGTACTATCAGGTCGCGTCAGCTCTGGCAGGCGTCGATCACGGCGAGCGTGATGTCGCGATTCCTGCGGCCGCAGCACAACTTGCAGTCACTCAGGAACGAATTGAACAACTCGTTCGGCAACTTCGCGAGCAGGAGACCCCGATCCGCAAGCAGATCCTGTCAGAACGAGAACTTTCAAAGGATCCTCAAGGGAAAAAGCCACAATTTCCCGACGCACCTGTCCCCATTGCCGCCTGGGACTTTACGCGCGATGCCAAGGATCAGATCGGCAGGATGCATGTCCAGCTGGCTGGTCCAGCGACGATTGAAAAAGAGGGCCTCGTCGTCGATGGCAAGTCGTACGCAAAGTCTGCTCCACTGGAAAAAGACCTCTTTGAGAAAACGCTGGAAGTCCGACTGCGACTTGGTTCCCTGCAACAATCGGGCGGGGGAGCCATCAGCCTGCAGACACTCGATGGTCACACGTTCGACGCCATCGTGTTTGCTGAGCAGGAGCAGAAGCGATGGATGGCAGGAAGCAACGGGTTTCAGCGTACTGCCTCCTACGGTGGTGATGCTGAAGAGCAGGGAGACAAACAGTTCGTCACGTTCACTCAAGTTCATCGAGCGGACGGCACGATTGTCGGTTACCGAAACGGGCAACCCTATGGCAAGCCCCTCCGAAAAGATGCCACGATCAAATTTGAAGCGGGGAAAAGTCACGTCGTGTTTGGCCTGCGACATGGTACGGAAGCGGGTGGGAACCGGATGTTGACTGGCACGATTGCTGCCGCCCGCTTATACGATCGCGCACTGACACCGGAAGAAGTCGCCATCGCAGCCGACACCTCCAACACGTTTATCACCGAAACCGAGATTGCGGGACGGCTGAGCCCGGAAGATCGGGCCACTCGGACCGCTCGGCAAAACGAGTTGACAGATCTGCGGCTGAAGCATGCTCAGGCGGGTAAAGCCGCATCCGTCAAGATCTATACTGCGATTGCCACTCAGCCTCCTCCGATGAAAATCCACAAGCGAGGCAGCGTCAGTATGCTGGGTGAAGAAGTTGCTCCCGCCGGCTTGACCGCTGTCCGAGGACTCGAACCCAGCTTCGGCTTGAAGCCAGACGCGATCGAATCTCATCGCCGCATGAATCTGGCCAACTGGATTACTGACGTTCGCAATCCGCTCTTCACACGTGTCATGGCAAATCGAGTCTGGCACTATCACTTCGGGGCGGGACTGGTCGAAACGCCAAGTGACCTGGGTTTCAATGGGGGCAAACCGAGTCACCCCGAACTACTCGACTGGCTCGCGACGGAATTCCAGGGGTACGGTCCATCTGCCACCAGGGCCAACCGTTTTTCATTGAAGCGTCTGCATCGGCTGATGCTGTCTTCGGCCACCTATGGTCAATCCTCGGCCTTTAACCCCACAGCAGCGAAGATTGATGCGGGAAATCGACTGCTCTGGCGCATGACGCCTCATCGGCTGGAAGCCGAATCGGTACGTGACGCGATGCTGCTGGTCGCCGGTCAATTGAATACCGAGATTGGCGGCAAGGGGTATACCGACGTCAATTCCTATTTCTTCAAAGGGACTCAGTTCTATGACCCGATCGACCCGATCGGATATGCAAATAACCGACGAACGGTCTATCGCATGTGGGCTCGCGGCGGACGCAGTCCATTCCTGGATACGTTTGATTGCCCCGACCCGTCATCAACGACGCCGCGGCGATCATCAACCGTCACACCACTGCAGGCTCTGTCGCTTTTGAATCATTCGTTCAGTCTGCGTATGGCCGATCAATTCGCTCAGCGTCTGCAAGAGGAAGCTGGCTCGGCAACCGCGGCTCAAGTCCAGCAGGGGTACAGGTTGCTCTATTCACGGGAAGCCACAAATGATGAAATCATTAGCAGCAGCGAATTCATCAATCGACGAGGACTGTCAGCATTCTGTCGAGCCATGTGGAATTCCTCGGAATTCCTGTTTGTCGATTAACTGTTTCCAATGAAATGAAAGCAAGACCTCTGATGCGACTTATCACCTCAACGGCTCTGACCCTGGCACTGTTCTGCAGTTTTGTGACGGCAATGACTCAGGCGGCCGAACACACGAAGGACTCACTGAAAACCGTCAAGCAGAATGTCGACGACGAAACAGCGGTGCTTGTGGATGTGCGAGAGAAGGGGGAATGGGATAGCGGGCACGTCGCCGGGGCAATCTTTCTGCCACTCAGCAGCCTGCAGGATGGCCCCAATAAGGAAACGCTGAAAGCGGTTCCCCGCGGCAAGACGCTGTACATTCATTGCGCCGTCGGCAAACGAGCATTGGTGGCCGCGAATATTCTGGAGAAGCAAGGTTACATCGTTCAGCCGCTGAAGCCTGGTTACAAGGACTTGATCTCGGCTGGGTTCCCGAAAGCGAAGGACTGACTGACGTCGCTTCTTCAATCAGTTCTTGGTCAGTTCCTGAACGATAAAATCCCAGATATCCCGATACCCGTCGGTCGGGTGCTCGGGATATTTCACGTAGCACTTTACCCCGGCTTTTTCGGCCAGCTTCTGAAACCCCAATCCCCAGCCGGGGGCGTGAACCTTGTAATCCATTTCGGTCACTTGATCAGGTTGGGTCAGCCCCCAGTTGTTTTCAAAGTAGATCTTCGCCGATCCCACGTGCAGCAGATTCTCGGGCGAGTATTTTTGAATGAACGGTAGTAATTCGTCTCGACGCTTCAGCGACGAATCAAAGTCGACTCCCAGCGCGGGAGCCCCCCATTTCACGCCCGGCACCCAGTCTTGCATCCGCTGAGGGTCAATGCTGGGCTGGCTGCGATATGCAGCGACGCAATTGACCTTAGTCGACTCTCGCTTCACGGGATCAGCCGATTCCGTTTCAGCACGATCAGGAACACATCCGACGTAGAGCGCAGGTAAGGCACCTTGAGATCCGCCGCCTGTAGCAATTCGCCTGGAATCAAGATTCCACTTCGCGGCATTCATTCGAATGAACTGAATCGCACGACAGGCATCCTCCATCGGATAGGCGACGGGCGGTTTGACCTGGTCCTTGATTCCGTCATTCAGAGTTCGCGACTGCACGCCAATCACGGCGATCCCCGCCGGGAGAAATCGATTCAAGTCCGGGACATGCTTACTTGGCTCCCACAAGCCCCCGTACCACACCAGCACAGGAAACGGTCCTGCCACCTGCGTTGGCAGATGGACATCCATTAACTGATGAGGATGCGGACCGAACGAGACGTCCGCATGCGTCGGAACAGGCTTCGGCTTCGCGGGTGGAGTTGTCGGCTTTTTGGCGGAATCGTCTGCAAGAGAGAAGTTCGAAGTCGCTGGCATCGCGATCAGTGCCGCAGCGATGAGAAGTCCAATCGCGAATGAGTTGCATTGCCCGACAGTCGAAGCGAATTTCATTGTCGGCCCGAACTTTCTTTTTCGATGGTTCGCCGTTTTGCCGCTTGAATGGTTCACTCGCAATCTGCTGATCTTCACGCGGAGCGGTGAAGGCTACTTTGCAGCTACTTTACGGCAGCTGAGGTCGATCGCGGTCGTGGTCGACGATGCAGAAGAATCCGAAGGGTTCGGTTGAGGTATTCTTTAACTGGTGCACTCGCAACGGCGGAACGTAGGCAACATCGAACGGTTGCACCTGAATCTGCTTTTCGCCACTGACCAGAGTTCCAGTTCCCCGTACTCCAATCACCACGTGAGTATGCACGTGCTTTTCCAGGCTGGAATGACCTCCCGGTCCGATTTCGAAATATCTCAAGTCAAACGCCGTCTGTTCTCCCGTTGAGCCGATCAGTTCTGTGCGACTGACGTTGCGGAACGGTAGTTCATTTGTCGTCTTGTAGACCATCGGTTCGCGGCCATCCCAGCGAAAGCCCGAGACGAAACGCAGATGATCCAGCAACTGATGAAGGCTTTTCGCCGCGGGCAATTCGCAGGCAGAAATAACCTCACTGCAAACGGGTGCTGAGGACGTTGAAGAGGGGAAGAGGCTCACGATCCGATCCAGGAACCTGGCGGTGCTGGCCCTGAGATCCGCAGAGTCGCCCAACAGTGCTCCACCGATCAGGAAGATCGAATCTTGCCCGCAGTCGGCCGCCATCTGACTGAGATTCTCGTACGACATTCCTCCTGCCGGGGCAGGCCAGGCAGGCCGCAAGTTTCCAAGTGGCTGCAGAGCATGCCGGTCGATCTGACGACACTCATCCGCGGAAAATGCGAACCGTCCCCCGAGATTCGGGTAGATCGTGGCGTCGCATCCAGCAAGGCGGAACAATGTCCCCAGCAACAGGCCAGGTTCGACTCCATGGGAATCGTCGTGGAAGAAGGCCCCGGAAAATGTCGGGTGAGCCATCAGTGCCAGCGGATACTTGTCAGCCAGGTATTTGACCTGATCGAGCCCCACAATCATCGGGGCAATCAAGACGCCTCGGATACCGAGTTTCACCAGGTATTCGGCGCGACGTTCGAGTTCTCCGGCCGGGGCTGCGAGATTCGGAAAGTAGAGACAGGTTCGCCCGGTGATCTCATTTCCTTCCAGAACCCCGCGCTGGCAGAGTTCGATCCGATGACAGAACTCATCGAATGACTGGTCCACCAGGTTATGATCGTCCTTCACCAGATCTCCACCACCTGCCGAAAATTCACGAGCACGGGACGCGAGTTGCTCTGCCGTTGAGCCACGTGGTTTCAGTGCAGTTGCCAGAAGCGGCCGACCATGTACTCCAAGAGTCTGCCTTAATCCCGCCACTCCCAGTTTTGGTCCGGGATAGGATCCCAGCAGCGAATCCGGTAGCTGAAAATCGGTCAGGCGAATTCGTTGTTTCAGCGAGATATTGCCGTACAGCAGATTCAGCAGCGAAGCCAATCCGCTGACCGCCAGATCGGCGGGATAGTCGATCCGGACATCAAATTGCTCACCCGTCGCAGACGGATTTGGCGAATTCACGGGTGAAATGGAGATGACACGCCCAACAACCGCCTCGCGCAGGGCAGGGGATTGAATGAGGGCGTCGGGAACTTCTACAGTCTGTTCGAGTGCAATATCGCGACTCAAACGTTCGACTTCGGGACCGGGGCAGGTCAGCCGATACGTCGCAGCAATAAAATCCATGATCTTCCGTCAGGGTGGGCACAGTCAAATTGAACGAAAAGACGTACCACAGGCTCACGCGACCGTCAACCAACGCGCGACGGATAAGTGTCTGCAGGGCTATTATTCGCCCCAGATTCGCTGAAGCCCGCAGACAGAGTTCGTGATCGAGTTTCGCGCCCCGAAGCGTACAGACGTAGATTTCAACGCACTCATCAGCGCAATGCGCTGGCTTCCGGTTCCGTAGGTCATTGGAGGTCGATGACTCAGTCCCTATGATCCGTGTCATCAGTGAAATCCGTGGTCAGATTTTACAACCACGGATTTCACTGATGTCACGGATAATCAGAAGAGCGAGCGATGCCAGAGTCATCGAGAAGAATGTCCAGTTTCGATTGTCGATGCGCACGCCGTTCAAAGAGAACCGGACGCTAGCGCGTTGCGGCTGATGGTCGTATCTTCATCATCGGTTTTTTCCCGTATCTCGGCCGTGCAGTACGCTCAACAGTGTGGCACGCTCACAGGCTTTGCGATGTGGTCGCCCGATGTACATGTCTGCGCCATTCCTGGTCTCATCGTCCCAGGAAGCGATCACGCCCTTCGAGGACTCATGGCGTGCCACACCCGTGTTATCGTGGCAACACGGCGCAAAAGTTCGGACGCTGTGTCTGTAATCGCCCGAAGTCTCACGACTTCGGCTACATTCACATGTCACACTCAACAGTGTGGCACGCTCAGAGGCTTTGCGATGGGCGTGGTCGCCCGATGTACATGCCTGCGCCATTCCTGGTCTCATCGTCTCAGGAAGCGATCACGCCCTTCGAGGACTTATGGCGTGCCACACCCGTGTTATCGTGGCAAGACGGCGCGAAGGTTCGGACGCTGTGACTGCGATCGCCCGAAGTCTCATGACTTCGGCTACGTCACTCACTTTTTGGGCGGTTTGCGAAGCAATTCTTCATGCAGGCGTCCCACATGCCACATGTAATTCGGGCCGTAACCCGCTGCTGGCCCCCATTTGTTCATTGTCGCCAGGCGCAAATGGCGTTGCGCATCTGCGGCATCACCTTCCACGGCATGGTTCAGGCCGATGTACAAATGAGCGTAAAACAGTCGCTTTTCGCGTTCATCCTTCGAAATCTCGGCGGAATCGATCCGTTCCAGGATCTCACCCGGTTTCATCGTTCCGGCGAACAATTTGTAGACCGATGGAAACGGTTCACGATCATCCTTTTCGTACTTCAGCAATCCTTCACGAGCCTTCTCGCGACCGTGAGCCTTGTATTGCGACAGGTACCGCCAGATCCCGTTCTCTCGATCAACCTGATCGAACGAGTGATAGCTTTCAAACTGTGCGGCGGCATCTTTGAACTTCCCTGCGTAAAACAGAGCAATACCTCGACGCCAGTTTGAGTTCGCCTGAGTTTCGTCGAGCTTGTTCATCTCGTCGTAGTCGGCGACAGCCTCGTCGAACCGACCGAGAAAAAAGCAAGCATCCCCGCGACGGGAAATCGCATTCAGATTCTTTGGGTTTGCCTCGATCGCCTTCGTCATATCCAGACGGACCTTTTCCCAGGTCCGAGTCAATTCCGCAGACTGATCCGCTGTGAGAGGCGGGGCGACAGCCGGAGTCTCCTCCGCGATTCCCCGACAGATCCCAAACATGACGATCGCAGCCCAGATCCCCAATCGAATCAGCACGGTCATGAAAGCCCTTTCGGCGGCCTGAGTGCGGGTCGCACTTCCGTGTCGCGTCGAAACAGGGGTTAGACGCTGCAGTTTGATGCCCGCGGGACGCCACACCTAAACGGAATGAATCTAACCAAACAGGTCGTACAGCGGTTCACCGGTCGAAAGGGGACGAGTGAATCCGTCCTTACCCAATCGTGTGTTGAGTGGAACTCCCAGCGAATGGAAGATCGTTGCACCCAAGTCCTGCGGACGAACCGGACGATCCTTGACATAGGCTCCGTGCTTGTCGGTTTCACCATAGACCGCACCGCCACGGATTCCACCGCCGGCCAGAATCGACGAAAAACAGGCGGGCCAGTGCTGGCGACCGGGATTTGTTCCGCGAGCGTTGATGATCGGCGTTCGACCAAATTCGCCCATGCAGACAACAAGCGTATTTTCGAGCATTCCGCGTTCTTTGAGATCGGTGAGCAGTGCCGAGAGAGCTTCATCGAGTCTCGGCAGGCACCAGCCCATGCCGTACGAACCGTTCCCGAACGCGTTCCCCATCCCCATCTCGCCGCCATGCATATCCCAACTGGAACTGGGAGCCCCACCACCACCTTCTGGAGCAACTCCCGTCCAACCGTTTACGGTGACGAATCCCACTCCCGCTTCGACCAGTCGTCGAGCCAGCAAAAGATTCTGCCCGAGCGGATGCATGCCATAGCGTTCACGCACGGATGTCGGTTCACGATCAAGCTGGAATGGCAATCGAGCTTCAGAACCACTCGTCAATTCAAAAGCCCGTTTATGCAGATCCTGCCAGTCTCGTGTGGCCCGATGAACCTGCCCCGTACTCTGTTCAGGACTGAGCCCTTCCAGTAACCGACGTCGATTGGACATCCGATCGGTTTCCACCGCAGCCTGCAATTCATCAGGCGCTTTGAAATTCGGCATGGCAGGATGATTTGAGGCTGAGCCGACAAACAGCGGACTGTAAGCGGCACCGAGATGTCCACCGATCCCGATATTCGGGGCACAGAACACCGGATCACCAACACATTTGATCAGCCAGACGTACGGCGCGATCGTTCGATCATTCGGTCGAACTTTGGCGAGGATTGAGCCGATGTAAGGCGAATCGGCAGGTGCATCCGCTTGACCACTCAGACAATGATGCATGGCGTCGAAGTGATTGCTGATGTTGCCGACATGGGTCATCGAACGAATCAGCGTGAAATCCTGAGTCATCTGTGACATGCGGGTATGCAGTTCGCTCATCTGCATGCCGGGGACTTTGGATGAAATCGGGCTGTAGGGACCGCGGATCGTATCCGGTGCCTCAGGCTTCAAGTCCCAGGTGTCGATATGGCTGGGCCCGCCACACAGCAGAATGAAGATACACGACTTCTCGGCGGCACCGCGTCCGAGGCCACGCTTCGGGTCAACCCCGGCAGCCACCATCCCCGGCAGACCGAGCGGAAGTGCTCCAATTCCCGCAGCCTGAAGCAAGTGCCGGCGCGAGATTCCATCAAACGAAGGGTTTGAAGGCATAAAATGTAGACCTTTCGCAGCGAAGAGGTGACTTCGACAATCGCATCAGAGTCTACCACGCTGTCCGGGGTGTGGATAGTCGACCGTTTTGCGGAATATCACGCCGGGACAACCGACCGAAGGTCTCTTCTAACGAAAGCAACGATTTGGGCAGAATGATGTGGGGCAGAATGATGAAGATTAGATTTGCGTCACTTCTATCGTTCTGCCCTCCATCGTTCTGCCCAAACAGAATTGAATTAGGGCGTGGTGGGCTGCTTCGGAACTATTTCCCGACTTCATCCCGCAGCGGCTTCTTGGCCTTGTACAATTTGACGTGAGCCGCGAAGTCCTCGTTTTCCGGATCGATCTCGGCGGCCTTTGTCGCCCAGTTCAAGGCAGCTTTGAAGTCTCCCGTTTCGGCATAGGCTGCAGCCAACGTGTCCAAAAAGTCTTCATTCTTGTACTTGTTGGCTTCACAGACTCGCGTCGCTTCAGCGACCGCCTGCTTTCCGTCCCGGAATTTGGCTTGCGGACAGGTGGCCCGAAACCAGGCGAGGTCATTGGCAGCAATCAGATCAGCAGGGGCAGCCTTCACCGCCGCCTCGAAATCCGCAGCCGCCTTTTCAAAGTTCCCTTTTTCTGCATACACATTTCCCCGCCCGTACAGCGCGGGAACAAACTTGGGGTCGATTTTGTTTGCGGCATTCAGTTCCTCAAGCGCTTTGTCCGTCTTTCCATCGATCAGGTGCAACACTGATCGGACGTACAACGCGTAAGGATCCTTCTTGTGATCCTCAAAGTACTTATCCGCTTCCTTCGGGGTCATCATCTGCTTGCGTTCCACCAGCCCCCAGCCTTTGGTGGTATTGACTTCCAGCTTGGTTCCCTGAACTTTACGAGCAAAACAGGGCGGAAGTATTTCCAGAGCGGACGCAGTCGTCTTGTCGTCGATTTTGACAACGGCATCGGGACGGGGGAACAACGGATGTTCCAGAATGGAATCGTCCGCAGAAGCAGCGGCAGCAAACAACAATGAAAGTCCCAGCCAGCCTGCAATCATCGATCGATTCATGACAAATCCTTTGTCGGATCAAGGGTTACGCATTCCATTCGAGAACTGGGTCAATGTTTTCCCGAAAATACGGGTTCGAGTCAACACCCATGGTCCTTCCTTTAGTTTTCGACAGAGCCCTCTACAATAACGCCACGCAAAATTTTCCGTCCTGCGGGACGATTTCATCACGAGGTCAGGAGCCAGGCAGCGTCCATGAGCGAACAGTACATCTTCACGATGGAGGATTTGAGGAAGTTTCACGACAAAAAAGAGGTCCTGAAAGGGATCTGGTTGTCGTTCTATCCCGGAGCCAAGATCGGGGTCCTGGGCCCCAACGGTGCCGGTAAGTCGACGTTGCTCAAGATTATGGCCGGGCAGGACAAAGACTTTATGGGAACCGCCCGGCTGACAGCCGGCTTCAGTTGCATCTACGTTCCTCAGGAACCGCAACTCGATCCCACACACACCGTGATGGATGAATTGAACGAAGCGGTTGCTCCCAAACGAGCTTTGCTGGCTCGTTACGAAGAGATCAACAACAAGTTCGGCGAAGAAATGTCGCCGGAAGAGATGGAAAAGCTGATCGAAGAGCAGGGCAAGGTTCAGGAACAGATCGATCACCAGAATCTGTGGGATCTGGACCGGGAACTGGAAATCGCCGCCGATGCCATGCGTCTGCC
>CAXBSB010000205.1:0-14159 GCA_963977965.1 uncultured Schlesneria sp. | reverse complement strand
AAGGCGGTTCAGCCTGACGGACCGTCGCCTCACTGGCCATTCGGGTATGCGCCTCCTTCAGACGCCAGTCCGCTCAATCTGGTCTTCGCCGTAGCGGCACTGGTCCTTTTGGTTGCAACTCTGCAGGCGGTCCTCAAGTTCGTCACGGCGGTCGCGGGGGCGGCCCTCAGCCAGAACATCGTGATTCAGATGCGGACCGAAGTTTACGACAAGCTACAGCGATTAAGCTTTCAATACTTCGACGCCAATGACAGCAGTTCACTGATCAATCGAGTGGCGGGCGATGTTCAGGCCGTGAGAGGCTTTGTCGACGGTGTTCTGCTGAAGGTATTGACGGTCGTGTTGTCTCTGGCAGTCTATTTTGCCTATATGATTGCGGTACATCCCGCACTCGCCTGCGCCTGCCTGCTGACGTCGCCCTTGTTGTGGGTTGGCGCCGTGCAGTTCTCTCGCATCGTGCGTCCACTTTACAAACGCAGCAGTGAATTGAATGACAAACTCATCCTCCGGCTTTCGGAAAATGTCCAGGGGATTCAAGTCGTCAAAGGATTCGCTCGCGAGGACGATGAAATCACACGATTTGTAGAATCCAATCGCGAACTGAGGAATCAGAAATACGATATCTTCTGGAAGCTCAGCCTCTATCAGCCCGCGATGGGATTTCTGACTCAGGTGAATCAACTTGTTCTGATCGGGTACGGCGGTGTCCTGGTGATCCGTGGCCAGTTGCCATTGGGGGCAGGAATGTTCGTGTTCGCCAACCTGATTCATGAATTTGCGAATCAGGTGGGACAGATCATCAACATCGCTAACAGTATTCAATCGGCGCTGACGGGGGCTGAACGTGTTTTCGATGTACTTGATACCGACATTGAAATCGGATCGTCCGAATCAGCCGTGCGATTGCCGAGGTCAAACGGAAAGATCACGTTCGAAAATGTTCATTTCGCTTACAGCGGACGTGAAGACCAAGCTGGGAATGCATCGACACCGATCCCTGTCCTGCAAGGGGTTTCGTTTGTCGTCCGTCCCGGCGAAGTAATCGGGCTTGTGGGAGAAACAGGCGCCGGGAAAACGACTCTGCTGAACCTGATCATGCGTTTTTATGATGTGACCGAGGGGCGAATTCTGGTTGATGGCATCGATGTGAAGGATCTCGACCTTCAGGACTTGAGACGTAACATCGGGTTTGTTTTTCAGGAAAGCTTTTTGTTCAGCAATACCGTGGCTGCGAACATTGCTTTCGGAGATCCGACCGCCGACCTGGACCGAATTGAAGAGGCTGCCCGCAAGGCTTCGGCTCATGACTTTGTCACAGACTTGCCCGATGGATACGACAGCCTGATCGGGGAACATGGAGCGAACCTTTCCGGCGGACAGCGTCAACGACTGGCAATCGCACGGGCTCTTTTACTGGATCCCCCGATTCTTCTGCTGGATGACGCAACCGCAGCAGTCGATGCCGAAACGGAACACGAAATTCAATATGCGATTTCATCTGCGCAACAGGGACGCACGACGATCCTGGTCTCCAATCGAATCAGTGCTCTCAAGCGAACAGACAGGATTCACGTGCTGCAGAACGGTCGAATTGTCGAATCCGGAACGCATGCCGAACTGTCAGCACTCGACGGCGAATATGCGAAACTGGCTCGCATCCAGTTTGTCGAAGAACTTCCCGCCAATTGATGTTTGCGACGCGAAAACTAACGTTTCAATTGATAAAGTTCACTGCCCATTTTCATCAGGTAGACGATATCGTGTGCCGCATCGTACTCCAGCCAGGTCAGTCCACCAATTCCCTTCATCTCATTCGGTGGAGCAATCGGTGGTGACCACGTTTTCCCTCCATCCGAGCTTTCGACTGGGCCAGACTTCGTGAGCACAAACAAGTGGGAAGCCGTTTTGCCGAATATCGGACCATAGAGTGCATTTTTGACTTCCCCAATTCGACTCCACGAGGCTCCTTTGTCCCTGCTGATGATCAATCCACCTTCAACGAGCCAGTAAAGAGCCCCATCGTGCCATTTCGGAAGCGCCTGCGCACTGTTAACACCGACCGGACTGTATTCACCACATGATTGGAAAGTCTTTCCGCCATCCGTCGTGCGCATCAGGTGAGGATTAGGCTGTTGTTTCGTTTTTGCCTGTGACACGACGGCCGTCTGGTGATCGAAGACCCAACCGGCACCGTACCCCTTGCCGACTTCTGTAAACAAGCGGCCACCATCGCCCGATGCCAACAGCAGCCCATCAGCTTCATGCTTTAATGTCAGAATGAATTTCATCTCGGGATCGGTCCAATCGACGGCGCACCAGTCGACATGCGATGACTTACCATCCAACATCGTCCAGTTCACGGCCGCATCACTGGAAACAGATATCGGTGAACCGTAAACGAGTGGCGCCACCATTCGGCGGGTCTTACCGGTCGGATCAATCATCCAGCAACCAGGTGACTCCGTCCGACCTTTGGGCTGATTTTCGCTGGCACGCTTCCACGTCTGACCTTGATCGCTCGAATAAAACATCCCTCGATCACTGAGGTTTGCCCATAGCTCCCCGGTCTTGCGATCAACGACGAGACCACACAAGCCTCCGAAGCCGGTCTTTTCCGACTTCAAGAGCTCGACCGTAACTGGCTTCCAATCCTGAGCACCAATCGCTGTCGACAAAACGATTGACGCAAGAACACCCATCACAAAACGAACAGGATTCATCGGCGGCTCCGCGTGTTAAGACGTCATCGACTTCCGAGACAAAAGACGTGTTGAGTACCTACCACAAAAAGCTTGCCACTGGCTGCGGCAGCGGAGGCATGGTTTGGATCACCCAGATCATTGATGGCGAGGACCTTGAATTCGTCGCCCGTCTGGATGACATAACTGACTCCGGCCGTCGCAAAATACAGACGCCCGTTTCCATCAACAATCGGGCTGGCCCAACTGCTGGTGAGCTTATCCAGACGCTGAGCGTAGACTTGCGTTCCCGTGGCGGCATCCCAGCACTTCAGAATATTCGGTGTGTGAAGCCGATAGACTCGGTTCCCCACAATCACCGGTGAACCAATCCCTTCGGGAATCTGGTTCACTCGCCACTTCACGTGAGTCTTCGAGACATTACCCGTGCCGGTGGGGTCGATAGCGATTCCCGGACCGCCTCGACCGTTGTCACAGTAAACGACTCCCGCACCGAAAGCAGGCGATGCCGCTTCACCTCCGCCACGACACGACCACAAAACGTCACCTGTCCCAGGGTGAAGGCTTTGAATGCCGCCATCGGCTTCGCCTCCACCTGATGCGGCGATAATCAATTGCGGCTTTCCACCAACATCGATCCGGATCGGCGTGCTATGTGCGAACCCAGCCTGCGGCAGCGGTGTCTCGCGTACGATATTCCCGCTCGATTTGTCGTAGGCGATCAAACGAGATTCTTTCCGATTGCTCATCGCACAGAGCATGAGAACCGTGTTTTCGAACAAAACTGGGCTGCTGCCGATCGTCACGTCAAAATTGTGGGGCTTGATCTCCTGTCGCCATGCGAGTTTTCCGTCGAAATCAACAGCCGCAATCACGGAGGAGCCGAACACGACGAAAACATGCTTTCCGTCTGTGGCAGGAGTTGGTGCCGCATAGCCACCGCCAGGTCCGCTGCGAAAATCCTCGCGACGCCATGGGCCGGGTGGAACAATCGTGTCCCACAACAGCTTTCCGTTTGCGACCGAATAGCAGAGGACGTGGTGTTCGGGAATTGTCTGCTTTCGATCTGTAACTGACTCGGGCCAGTGCGCCGTACAAACGAACAGGCGATCCCTCGAGACGATTGGACTGGCATGCCCCTGACCAACGAGTGGCGTTTTCCACAAAATGGCAGAGTTGTCTGCACCACCCCAGGTCAATGGGAGATTGGCATCTGTCGTATAGCCCAAACCTGTCGGGCCGCGGAATTGTGTCCAGTCTTCAGCCCGTAGCCCACAATGCGTTAACATCAGCAAAGCGATGGCAAAGAATGAAACAGACGTGCGCATCAGATTGAGCCCCAAAGAATGTTGGAACGAAGCCAATTCAGCATACACTCAACGGGGCAAAACGGCCATGATCCGAACCGGGCCACCCGATCCTGACCTGACCTTAATCGGTGCGATACTTACGAAAAAGCCCCTGGCTGGCAGCTTTTCCAGATTGGCTACGTTCTCGAGACCGTAACGTCCTGCACCATTGATGACGTGATGGACAACGAAATCTCTGGAGACCCCATAGTCCATACTGAGCGTATCGATTCCGATTCCCCGGACGTTACGTTGACTCACCAACCAGCGAGCCGCCTCTTCTGAATACCCGGGAAAATGCATTTTCCCAGTGGCGTCCTGATTCTTGTAACGAGCATAGTTGCTCCAGTGCCGTCCCCACCCCGTCATCAGAAAGACAACCGACCCATCGGGGATTCGACCATGAGTCTTTTCCCAGTCAGTAATCTCTGCAACTCCAACACGAAAATCGGCGTTCATTTCGACGGGCATTGTGACATCAATCACGACTGCCGGCGCGAACAAATTGACGGGAAGAATCTCATCGACAGACGGCTGATTCTTCTCGAAATGGTTGGGAGCATCCAGATGCGTCCCAAGGTGCTCTGGCGTGTATATCGCCTTCGACAGGACTCCGTTCTTTTCCAGAGTCGCAATCGTTGTCACACGAAATGGCTCGTAGTTCTCTGCGGGCCAATAGGGGTTTTTGTCGTCCAGTGTCCATGTCAGATCGACGATCTGCAATCGGCCGGCAACGAGATCGTCAAAGGTGATTGGAGCAGTATTTGCAGCGTCATTCTTTGATTCCCCCTGTGCCAATTGCGAGTGAGACGAAAGCCCAACAAGGGCCAGGAGGAGAATCCCGCCGATCAAAGCAGTGACATGACGCATCTGAATCCGGTTCCTTTCATCAGCCATCGATGAGACGATCTCTGCTCACAACGTGATGCAGCGTCCCTGCATTCTGTCGCGAAATCGATGGGCCGACAACTCGCGCGTTAATAGCCCGGAGTGCGAAATTCCAGCGCGAGAGTACCACTCAGCGTGAAATCGGAACCGTCTGTGAAACTTCTCCCCAATCGGCGGACGCAGGCTCAAGCGTTGAGGCAGCATCAATCTGGCTGTTCCATTCGACATCAATCCGGCTGTGCAGGCTGGTGGCCACCGAACGCAGATTTGCCTGACCGTGAGTGATTGAGTGGATCACACCCTGAATCGTCGCGTGTTCGCGCAAACGGACAATCGCAACGTTGTTCGTCGGTCCTGGAAGGATTGGAATCTGAGGAAGATCATTGGACTTCCTCAACTGGCCTGCAGCTTCACCGGGTTCTGTCGGAACGACGAGTGCAGATCGCTCGTTCTCTCCACCGTCAATCGTCCATGGTTCCTGCAGGATTTCTTTCAATGGACCATAAATCTGCAGGTCCTGTGTTCCTAAGGCTCGAGTTTGGTTTTGAAGAGCGATGCACAGAACGTGCTCGATACTGTGCAGTACAACTCGACGAGCGTGCTTTTTGAGCGGTGCGCCCAACGCGTCATCGTACGAGCATCGCTGTAGAAGGAATCTTTGCAGTTTCTTCGGTCCCTGCAGCGTGTCCTGTTCAAGACGTTTGCGCAATTCCTGAACCAGCCGCGGCCTGAAATCCAGCAGCCACTTCTGCATGGACTGCTCATACAACGAGGGAACAGCCCGATCTGCGGAAACGTCCGAACCTTGCTGCCCCATCCGCTTGCCAAGCTGCTTCAGTTCATGCCACATGTTGAGCAGGTGGTCAATCACAGCGAGAACGTTAGCTTCAATCGATCGCAGTTGTGATTGAACAACGACTTCCAGCAGCTCTTCGAAAGAACTGAGTCCATGTTCGATCATCTGCTCACCAAGAGCCACGCGCGGATTGGCTCGCCGCGACAACCATCCTCGACTGTTTTTCGCGGCGCTTTCTGGTGTCGGCGGCGAAAGCAACTGGATACGTGACGCAGTCTGCTGCATCTGCCGTTCGTGGATCTCTTTCCCGAGGACGCTGATGATTTCACGCAGGCAGTCACGCCCCGCTTCGGCCGCGTGACGTGCGGCATCAACACCACCCGATGGCTGATCGATCAAGTCACAAATCCAGGTGATGAACCGTGCCGCGATCGGCATCGCCTGCGACGAGAGCCGCGAATTGAGCAGATCAAACAAGGTGTTGCGAGGGTTCTCGGCCGGGCGCTCTCCGAAATCAAGTCCAATAGCACGGTCCTGATGAGCAATCACCAGACGCGCGACTTCGTGGTCAGGAACTTCTTCCTTGACCGATTTAATCACATGGCCAAACTGTGCCTGCAGGAAGTCTCGCTGGGGAGTTTTCAGTTCCTGCTCCAGCATTTCCCGTGCACGGACGAGAAGTTGTTCCACGTCGACACCACAGGCCAGGAGTTTTGCTTCCGCTTCGGCCGTCAATTGCTGGCTTTTAGCAGATTTGCCATCGTCCATCGCATTCAGGACAAGCGTCGCAGCAGACGTGCACCGGCGGTCGCCGAATTCGGTCTGAGCATCGGAGCCACACCAGGTATCAATCGTGTCCAGACACAACTGCCGCGTGAGATCTTCGACGAAATTCCCTGCATACCCACCGATCTGCTGGACATTGACCAGGTCCATCGTCGGAATGGTTGCCGTCGGCGGAGTCGGTGGAATCGTGACTGTCGCGTCGACGTTCGTCAGCAGCCGGCAATAGACCAGTTCTGCGACGTTATCAACAGCTCGCAGCCAGTCTATGCCAGACAGATCTTCCCCAAGATGTACGAACTGCGTTGACGTGAACGTCTGGTTATTTCCATGGAATGGTGGCGTCTGCAACAGTTGCTCACCCGGGTAGAAACTTCCCGTCTTGCTGTAATGATCCAGTTCACAGAGCGTCGCAACAGCGTTCAGGATGGCTTTGTCGCGTCCCGCACCAACTGGCGTCGAATGCAGCAGGACACCATCAACCGGGGCATTGGGGAAGCCAGCAGTACGCAGTTCATTCCGCACCGCATACGCCAGGTCCAGCAACATTCCGCTGCCAGTCCCTCCCGAAATCGAAGCCACCAGAATGACTCGTGGAGAAACCCCTGGATTCGCTGCCGTGACCTTGGTGATGGCCGACCGAATTGTCGACATGACACGCTTTGAATTCGACATCAGGGCCAGTCGCCCCAGTGGTCGAAGTCCATCGGTGCGAAGATTTCGCGGGACGTTGTACAACCAGCGACGCGACAACCAGCGACGATGCAGATGTCCCTGCTCCCGGTATTCGGCAGAACTTCGCAATGGAGTTGGTACCGTCTCCAGTTCGCTCCATGCTTCCTGCTTATGGTTGATTTCGTTCAGAGCTTCGTGGTCAACATCCATGAACAGCATTTTGAATGCTGGCAGGGCGTCAACGGAAGACAAGCGATCTGTAATGCGCTGTCGCAGGAACTGCAGAACCTTCCCAGCGGATCCCCCGACTCCAATGACGATCATCGGAGCACTCTTGCGATCATTCGAAGGCGTCGAAGGTGTTTGACTGTGATTGTCAGGACGCGTCTGTCCCATGGAAGTCACTGTTGACGGTGGAGGACCGGGAGTCCTTGAACCCACGTTTGCTGCGGGCTGACGGTATCCAGATTCAGGTTCTGCCACGCTCCGAACGACGGGAGCACCCACCGAAGAATTGGGTTGAGCTGCCGCGTCCGTCAGCTCTTTTACCAGTTCCACACAGTTCGCGTACCGCCGTGCGGGGTCCTTCGAAAGCGCACGAGCGATGACCGGCTGTTGTGATGCGGGTAATGAACTGAGATTGGGGGCCTCGCGCAAATGCTGTGTTGCAAGCCGAGCGGCGGTCATCCCGTTGAAGGCCATGACCCCGGTCAGCATTTCCTGATACAGGATCGCCAAGCTGTACTGATCGCTGGCTCGCGATGGTTGACCTTCGAAAATCTCAGGAGCGGCGTACGTAGGTGTCAGTCCATGAACCAACGAAGCCGATCGTTCATAGATGTTCTTGACGAGCCCGAAGTCAGCGACTTTCAATCGCCGACCGAACATCAGCAGATTGGCAGGCTTGATGTCCAGATGCTGCAGGGCGTATTCCTGGTAGATGTAATCGAGAGCATCGGCGACGTCTCGCAACATACTCAAAAGTTCGTCCTGCGGAACTCCTGGCAGACCCTTGCTGCGACATTCCTGGAAGTATTGCTGAAGGTTCTTTTCACCCAGTTCCGTGACAACAGCGAGGACGTCACCGCATTGTTCAATGCGTTCGACTGACAGAAGAAATGGATGTCGAATGTCTTTGATACGATTCAGCGAACGAAGTTCCGTTGCCATTCGCGACGAGTCGTCGGCATAAATCAACTTCATCGCCTTGGGAACACCACCCGGGGCCAAAGTCTTCCAGACATCGCCGTATCCCCCGCGGCCGATTCGTTCCACCAGCCGGTAGCCGGGAATCGGTTCCTGCGGAACCTGCGTTCCGCTCGTGAATGCGTCTTGAATGGTCATAGCGTGATTGTTCCGGTCAATTTCGAGGGTTTGATTGACGGGTCCCCTCGTTCTCAATGGGCGTTTACTTGGATTTCAGGACCATGGCAAAGTACGTTTCAACAGCAGCGTCCAGGTACTCGGGTCGCAATTCCAGTTCCAGGCCGTGATATCGACAGTAGTTGCGAACCTGCATCAACAGGTCACGAGCATGGCAGCGGCGTTTGGCTCGGCCCGGTTGACGATAGTGCTTTTCAAGAAGGAAATTGACGACATCCTTGCGGTACTCGCATCCGAATTTCTCGCAATACAACCGGAACAGATGATGGAATTCCTGGTCGGTCGGATCGGTCATATGAATCTTGTAGGGAATGCGTCGCAGAAATGCTTCGTCAACGAGATCTTCCGGCTCAAGGTTTGTCGAAAAAATAATCAGCTGCTGGAATGGCACCTGGATCTTGCGTCCACTTGGCAACGTCAGAAAGTCGTGACGAGATTCCAGCGGCACAATCCAGCGATTCAGCAATTCACCCGGTGCGATTCTCTGTCGACCGAAGTCGTCGATTAACAGGCAGCCGCAGTTGCTTTTCAGTTGCAAGGGGGCTTCGTTGACGTTTCGGTCGCGGTTATAGCGCAGTTCCAGGTTATCAAGAGTCAACTCGCCGCCCACAACTACCGTCGGACGTTCAATTCGAATCCAGCGGCGATCGACACTTGCTGCTCGCAGCAGGCTGTCCTTTTCTTCGGGGAGAGCTTTGTGGAACTGTGTGTCGTAGAACTTGATGATTTCGCCGTTTTCAATGATCGCGTGAGGAATCCAGATCGATTGGCCAAAACAACTGGTCACGCATCGAGCCAGAGTCGATTTGCCGTTCCCAGGTGCCCCATACAAAAACATCCCGGCACACGAATTCAGTGCTGGCCCCAGCAAATCGAAGATTTTCGTTTCGACGGAAATGCTTCGGCAAGCTTCCAGAAGTTTCTGACGCGTCGGAGCTTCATCGGCGATCGACTGAGCTTCCACGGAATCGACATACTCGGCCAGCGGTACTGGCGCAGGGCCGACATACGCACTTTGACGCAGGTGTCCGCGGGCTTGTTCGTGACCAGCTTCTGTCAGGACGTAGTTGTAATCATTCAGCGGTGCGGTACCGGCATGTGCCAGCAGTTTGCGATTTCGCATCGACTCGAGAATCGGCACGACCAAACGCAGCGGAAGACAGATTGAAGCTGCCAGTCGACGCCCGCTATTTCCACCGATCATTGCCAGATGACGACAAAGCAACGCTTCCACAAATTGTTCGCTAAGGCCGGTCTCGGCGATCGACTTGGGTTCTGGCGGGCAAAAGGTGTCTTCCGACATCAGTTGTGCCAGCAGATCGGCATCGACTTCGAGTGGTTTATCGGTCTGGGTAGCGGTCATGACTTTCCTTCATACTCTTGTGGTTTTGATTCCGGCGGCTCTGTTGACCCGTGCCGGCGCGGAACATCTCCACGTAGTGCACTTCAAATGTAGGTCACGTTTCCAATTGGCGACGCCACGGGCGTTCTCGAAATGCAACGGACCGATAAACAGGAGCGACCTCACGCATTCTGCGGCGCTGACGAGAAAGGCAACGCAATCCGTTCACGCAAGTACCGGGGGCATCGTCGATACGACCGTCATAATCAGATCTCGCGATTTATATTCGCGGCAGGATCGATATCTTCGTCACTTTCGGCGGTGCTTCAGGGAGACGGGTGCCAGCCACGTCGTGATGATGATTTCTGAAGAATTCTGTCAACGTATTGAATCTTGCCCCTGATTCGTAAGCTAAGTTTTCGAGCAATCTCTGAAGTGTCAGATCGATGGTCGGGAATCTTCGTTGCCGGTGTCGGGCAAGCGGAATCCCATCTTCAGAAACAGGCGGAGGCAGGTGACCCGTGAGAGAATGGTTGCTGGTTGGAAAGATTGGTTCTTCTGGCGAGAGCTGTACAAAGCTGATCGATCCCGTTCCGTTCCGTGTCGGACGACGTCCGGAAGCATCATTGATGGTTCCGCGTACGACCGTTTCGGGACTGCATGCGGAACTGTTCACCAGGGATGACCGGTTGTTCGTCCGCGACCTGAACAGTACGAACGGCACCTTTATCAATGGCACTCAAATCACAGATGTCAGTGAACTGAACGACGACGATGTGGTCCAGTTTGCAGACGTTGCGTTTCGCGTGATGCACTCGATTCCCAAAAGCGACTCAAACACTGCTTCCGAAAATTTCTGTGACCACGCACTGGCACGTGTTCAGTTCGACAAACTCCTGCGAGAAGAAGTTATCACTCCCTACTTTCAGCCGATCGTCAACCTGGGCACAGGCGTGACAGAAGGGTTTGAAGTTCTCGCTCGCAGTCGCCTGATCGGTCTCGAAACACCCGGCCGCATGTTTGCCGCTGCTGCCGATCTTCAGATGGAGGCACGACTGAGCGACCTGATGCGCCGCAAGGGTGTTGAAGTCAGTCAGTACTTCCATGAAGTCCCACCAATTTATTTGAACACTCACCCCGTTGAGTTCGAATGCGATACCGCGTGGGAATGGGTGAAGCGACTTCGTGAAACGTCGCCGCTGCAGCGGATTGTGATCGAAGTCCACGAAGGTGCGGTGACCGACGTCATTGGCGTCGCTCGTTTTCGTGCCCTGCTGAAGGACTATGATATCGGCCTGGCCTTCGATGACTTTGGAGCAGGACAGGCTCGCATTGCGGAACTGGCCTCAATTCGTCCAGATTGCCTGAAGTTCGATCGCAGTATCATCACAGGTCTGGATCGCGCCGACGCATCGCACCAGCGGTTCGTTCGGACACTGGTGGATGCCATCCGCGATATCGGAGTGGTACCCTTGGCCGAAGGGATCGAAACCCTGGGTGAACGACAGATCTGTACCGAGATCGGCTTCGAGTTGGCTCAAGGATATTTCCTCGGGATGCCACAACCGATCGAAACTTATCGTGACTGGGAGTCATCACCTTCAGTCGAACTGATGGTGCTCAGCGCTAGCGGACGACCTGTGACCGCGTGACGATTTCGCGGCCCCGAACGTGCGTTACGGCGTCGCTGGCGAAAGGCTCGCCTTATCCGTGTGAGCCTTTGCAGGCGTTATCGACTTCGCCAAAGCCGCCGTAGCCCAACTCGTTGCTGCAATGGAAATGAACTGATCCTTGTCATGGGGATCTCCATTGTCAAACCACGGTTGCACCGGTTTAGAGCGAGTCACGACGTGCCACGAGCCGTCCTCATGCTGTGTCTGCAGCAGGTAGCAGACTCCTTCGCGAAACGGAGCCTCTGCCACCGACAAACCCGATTCTGCAAGTATCCAAAGAGTTTGTCCCGTGGCATAGGCATCGCTATTCATTGTCGGCAATTGACTCCATCCACCGTCGACATTTCTCGCCGCCAGGACGCGGTCTCGCAATTCTTCAGCGCGAACATCAGATCCCCCCAGAAGAACCTCACCCCATAAAGCGAAGTTCATGTCCTCCTGATCTTCCAGAGCAGCCAGAGCGAGCCATGATTTGGCGCGATTGATCGCTGCCGCTGCCTGCTCCTGTTGATGTTCAGCCGCGAATCGTTTGACGCCGATTGCGGACAGGACCGTACAACTCACGGACGACACTTCCAGTGGCGGACGATTCGACGGAGGTTTCCAGCGACCATCTGCCTGTTGGATACAGAGCAGATAGCTTGTCATCGCCGCTCCCAGATCATCGGGGGCTTCCTTCGCGAGACTCAATGTCCAAAGACCGTAGCTGACCGTGGCCGCACGACCTCCGACATGTTCGCCTTTCGCCAGCCGAGTCTTTCGCTCGTCGAAGCTTTTCCGCGTGAATTTCGATTGCTGATCAAACAACTCCCGATTAAATCTGACACCCGCATCACGGGCTGTCATCATCGCCAGCATTGGTAGTGTCTGATGATGGCAGGAAAAGCAGGATTGATTGCTCGGATAGGCCCCTGCCCCACGTTCCAGCACCTTCAGGCCACGTTCGACCGAATCCTGTGCTATCGAGCTACCTTCAAAGTGCACTTCGTTGGAACATGGACAGGCGAGGAGCAACACTGATATGACGATTGAATTCACCCGTCGATTCCTCCGTCATGCCTTGGGCGTCGTCTTCGTTTATGGCTTTGCGAAAAGAGTTTCGTCGACTGTCTCGGACGTCTTGAAGTCTTCAACTTCGAGATCTGCGTACAATTGGCCGTTGCGTTTTACGGTAATTTTCGTAGCACGCGGGATGCCATTGAATTCCTTGAAATCACTCATGGTTGATTCTTCCGGAACTTCTTTGAATGTCGTTTCATCACGGACGGTCATTTCGGTTCGCAACAAACGATAGTTTTCTTTGTCGAAGAAAAGGTTGATGGGTCGACGACCTTCATGCGTCACAGTAATGCCGACAACCTTGCGTCCACCGACTTCACGTTCACCAAACGAGGTCAGTTCGAACGCCTTGTCTCGCAGTGGTATCAAAGTCTGAACGTGTGCTGAATAGGCACTCGCTTTCGCTTCGATCAACTCATCCGCCGTCATTTCAACAGTATTGTCCACGATTTTTCGCCAGCCTTCGCTCTGGTTCACGACGCTGACGAAAGCCACGGCCTGACCGTCGATTGACAGGGCGACGCTGATCCGCTGCCTTGTTCCTCCATGAGATGCAATGTCACCTGTGATCGGCACCGGGATACTATTGACCTGCACGGACCCTTTGATTTTTGAACTCGTCCCCTTCGCCTTCGCCAATCGCTTTTCACCGCCATTCCGCTCAATCGCGGCTTCGATGATGGCACGAGCACCTGCGTCATCTGCCTGTAAGGTCCGAGGGGACAGTATTGCGAGCGAAGTAATCACAACCGAAAAAAGTAGATTGCGCATCTGGTTACCTGGGGGATTTGTTACGAGTGGAATTCGCATTTCGGCGAAGTGGTTTTGAAAGCGACTCGCAGATTATCGCCAGATTCAGGTGAAAACACCATGGATCACAATGCGGGGATTTCCCGCTGGCGTCACTCGGCTCTACTTCGTCGATCAGGTCAGGGCGGGTTCATTCTGCCGAGTTGTTGTCGTTGTCGATCGCATCAAGTTCGTCGAGGCATTCCACGTAAAGCGATTCAACCTTGGCTCGAGCCCAGGGGGTCTTGCGCAGAAACGTCAGGCTCGATTTGATGCTTGGGTCAAAATTGAAGCATCGGATCGGAATCGCCCTTCCCAAGGCTTCCCACCCGTAATTGTCCACTAACTTTTCCAAAATCATTGCAAGAGTGACTCCGTGCAATGGATCCCGCTTCCGATTTTCTGTCATTCTATTCGAATACCTGATTCTTGCTCTGTTCTGTTTGCCACGGAGTCATTATTGAAGAGTTCGCCATAACTCGCCACTATTCGTCCCTTTTCTGCAAAACAGCCTGATCGCCGTGTCAACCGCTCAACAACATCTTGGAAGATTCTCTGACCCCAATGTCGTTTCCCGCTTCTGATCCTGTCACTGATTGCCTGAAAACGGTTCGCCAGAAATGGGATCGAACTCCTCGCCTGGGAATCGTCCTGGGGACGGGCCTGGGCGGTTTCGTGGACCGCATGGAAATCGAAGCCACGTTTGAAAGAACGGATTTGCCT
>CAXBSB010000204.1:0-14205 GCA_963977965.1 uncultured Schlesneria sp. | reverse complement strand
CTCAGGGCGATTAACTCAGCGGCTAGAGTGCCATCTTCACACGGTGGAAGTCACTGGTTCGAATCCAGTATCGCCCAATTTTAAGTCTATACCCTCAAGAATTTTGCGTCGCATTGCCTTCTGTGCAATTCTTGCTGTTTAAAATCAGTGGGACAATTGTACCGCACCAATTGAAAAACGCCCCCGGAACATCGTTGGGTCTGGTCTGGCGTCGGTAGAGATTCGAGAAGCAGAGGTGAGGCAATCAATAACCCTCTCGCTCAATCCGTAATAGACTTGCGGTTTTTTCGACGTAATCTCCCAATCTTGATTGCTGTGGTTCTGGTCGGGGAAGTGATGGCCAGCGGCACCGCTGCCGGTCAGCCGCATGATCTCGCTGATCTACTCATGGATGCTGACCAAAAGCAGTTCGCAGTCATCTTTCCAAAGTTCAAGGAACACTCCGAGAAGTGTGTTCCCTTCCTCATCAGCGAGATTGCCCAAAAACTGTCGCCGAATGCCAGCGACGAGGCCAAAGACAAGTTGGCGATGAGACAAGCGAACTTCGTTGGTCAGTAGAGAACACGCTTCAAAACTTTTGCAGGCCGCTTTCCGGACCAAAGGTCCAGCCGTTCATCCAGCCCAGCCTCTTCAGACTGGGATCATGTGCCCCTTATACGTCCTGAGGGCCAACGGCCCGGGAATTCAAACTCGCTGCGCCTGCGCCGGAACGATGGCAACGCAAAGTTACGGTCACGCAAACAGTTGAGGCAGGGTGATGACAGCTCGAAACTGTGTTGGAGTGATGTCGGTTTCAATGGCCGTGCGACTGACGGCATGCAGATCGGAATGGCCTGGGCGACAGAAGTTTCCGTAGTATGTGAATGCCAGACGGAAGCCATGCTGCGTCAGTGATGCGCGTGTGAACGCATTGAAACTCGATCGGCCTCCCACTGGAAAGCTGAATGCGAAAATCGGTTCGCCGATTTCTTCGACCAGTCTCCGCTTGCATTCCGAGATTTCCCAATCCTGCTCGGCCGCGGACTGATTGGCGAGAATCGGATGGGTCACTGTGTGCCCACCGAATGTCATCCCCCCTTGCCGCATTTCGCGGATCATGTCCCACGTCATCCACAGTTCGTTAGAAATCGCTTTCGGACAACGCCCTGTCTTCAGGACATCGGAAAGAAACTCCATGTATTCGGACGTGGTTTCCGTCGGAATGCCTTTGTATACGTTTAAAAGACGCCGGATCGCCTTTTCGCGATGCGGTTCTTCAAACGGAACAGGAGTCGAGGTCCAGCGATTGACGTCCAGAGCCGTCAACGGGCTGGTTCGAACCATCCATGCAATTTCATCCCACCAGGGAACCTGGGCCGCGTCGATGAATCCCGTCGTCAGAAAGAACGTGCAGGGAACATTGTGTCGCTTCAGCACAGGGTAGGCGTGGGTATAGTTGTCTCGATACCCATCGTCGAACGTGAACATCACGTAACGCCCGTGAGGCTCTTTCAGAGCCTGCTCCAGGTCGTCGAGTCCGATGATGTCAAAGTTCTTGGCGGCGAGAGAGACCTGGTAATCAAACGTTTCCTGCGAAGCACTCCACAGGTTTCGATCCAGCAGGGAACGATGGGGATCGCCGATCCGGTGGTAGTTCAGGATCAACACACCTTCCCAAGCTCGACTGGCACGCAGCGCACAACCGCAACCGGTCAGGTCGAGTGCTCGTGAAATCAACGCTCGTTTCGAAAATTCGAGCAACATTGTCGGCAGGTCTCAAGGATAAGGTGGTGCAGTTCTTCGGGGCGTTTCAGTGTGGCGTCCCGCGGGCATCAAACTGCAGCGTCTAACCCATGTTTCGACGCGACACGGAAGTGCGACACGTACTAACTCTGACACGCCGATTGCTTAGATGACGAAACTTTCACCCTAAACATTACGAAAACGTAAACATTATCTTCGGCGATTCGAGATGTCCGGCACGACAGGTACTACCGGAAGATCCTGAACTAAAGACATGACCGGTAAGGTTCAGGTCCGAGTCGCACTTCCGTGTCGCGTCGGAACATGGGTTAGACGCTGATGCTCCCAGGACGTGACACTTAAGTCAGATGCAGCGATCAATGAGCAAGTCGGTCTTTCAGTCGGTTGCAGGGGCGTTCAATGGTCCAGAACGACAAACAAGCTGCCCCCAGTGAAAGAACGATGTTTTGCGGGAATGCATGGATCCATCCGGCCTGTTTGGGGTGAATAAACAACTGCTGCCACAGGTAAATGCTGTACGAACCAATCCCCATCGTCATCAGCAGTCGATTGCTAAGAACCTTGCGAGCTAGACCTTCAGATCGGATGAAGCCCCACATCAACAAAGCGATACAGGCTGCTGCCAGGCTGTAATAAACACAGTGGTGAAACTTCGAGATAGCTCCCAACTCCAGAGCAACACAGATCGCAGCAAAATAGCCAAACATCATGGCTGGGCGCGTTAAGCGATCGAGCCACCCACGCCAGTAGTCGGACCGGGACGCAAGAGCCAGGAGACATCCCATCGAGATGGTGTCCAGTCGAGTGAAAGTGCTGTTTTCGGCCAGTGCAGAGTAGTACGATGCTGTTTCATGGCTGGCGAGGACGGGAAGTCCCAGCACGATGAAGCAGCGAAGTCCCCAGCAGCCGACGATGCAACTGAGCGCCATCCGCCAACCCCCAGCGATACCCGCGACGAACAACGCAAATGGCCAAAGGAAGTAGAAGTGTTCTTCAACCGACAATGACCACGTATGACCAAGTTCCCATGAAGGGTGATAGAGAAAATTCGTCGTATATGTGACTGCGGCAACCCAGTCGCGCGTCCTCAATTCGAATTTCCCTGCCAGTTGGCAAGCGGCAACGGCAATGAGAAGGATCGTGTAAGCCGGGATAATGCGCAGGAAGCGACGGGCATAGAATCGCTTCAAATTCACCTTTCCTGTTCGTTCCAGTTCGCGAGCAAGCAGTGTCGTAATCAGAAATCCACTGATTACGAAGAAAATGTCGACGCCGATGTGTCCATGGTCTGCCAGATGACGGATGACCGGCGACTCGGGAAATCCTGGTGATTTCATCGCGTGGACAATCAGAACCAGGCTGACAGCAATCGCTCGCAGGCCGTCCAGACAGGGAATCTGTCCGCGGTCCAGCCAGTCAGGTGGCGGCAGTGTCTCAGCAGCAGCAGGCAAACGCCGAGGTTGACTCGATCCCGTAACTCTCTGGTCAACGGGTTCCAGCAGGGCAGGCGATTGATTCATACGCGAAGTACTCCGACAAACGGGATGACAACGCTGGAACCTACTGCACAGAGCAGGCCAAAGAATCGCCATAAGAAGAGGATTTCGCGGAGTGATTTCGAGTCGCGGCAATGGTGACGATTCATCCGTTCGGAACGATTTGTCACTATGAATTCACAATCGAAACCTTGCGAGTTCGTAACTCAACTCACTGCCACATTTCGCTTTCGTAAGGTTCCCCTCACTGCAAATCGAATCGCAAACTACGATGAGGGCGATCACGGCACGACGAGAAAATCGTCATGAGGTAATGCAGCATCACCTGCAGGGGATTGACAACGACGCGACATCATCGGAACAAATGGAACATTCCGGCAGTGAGTGACAGCAAGTTCGGTGGCAAAAGCTGATTTGGCCTCAACGCCGTCGGCGAAGAAACACCGAATTTGCAGCCCCGAGGACAGCCCCAGCAGCAAGGCCGCCGCCGTGAGCCCAGTTGGCGACGCCCGGAACAATCAACACGCAAATGATGGCCCACCCCAGCATCATCACGACGGTTTCGTGAGGAATGGCGATTCCAGAATTCGGGTCCGTCCGACTGCGGATCCAGGCATATCCGAACAATCCATAGTTGACTCCTGACATTCCTACGAAGTTGCTGCCCGAGAAATAAAACTGCGCAAAGTTCGATGCGAGAGTCACACAGAGGACGAGTCCACAAAACCGCAGAGTTCCGAGTCGCGATTCCACTCGCAGGCCGAATGCGTACATCGCCATCAGATTAAACAACAGGTGAAAATGGTCGCCATGGACGAAGATCGGAGTGAACAGCCGCCAGACTTCTCCCGCCCAAATGGCCGATGGCGCGAATAACATTCGAGTCGTAAACATCGCTCGCCGATTCGGGTCGCTCTCCATCAACACCGCGACAAAAACCATTAAAGCCATCATTCCGAACGATGCCGGGCACTGGTCGATCGTCGGACGTTCCCAGCGAGACTTCAGATCAATCGTCTGACTGCGGATTGCATCTGCTTTCTTGCGTTGCTCGTCGGCAACATTCCTCGCGTGTTCGACGACACGCTGATATCGCTCGTGGTCGGGCTCAGACCGGAACCTCACCAGTTCCTCTTTCGCGCGCGCGACGTGGTCCTCGTCGCGGACCCAGATCACATTGCCCGCAGGGGTTTCGTCGATCGTACACGAGATTCCCTGAGTCACCAGATACGCACCGAATCGGGCAGCGAGGGGTGTTTCGGTGATCGAGCCAATCTGTCGCAAGTTTCACATCCTTGTTAACTCGACCGGGAAGCGCAAGCCTCAGAACGATGCATCCCCCCCACATGTCAAGCGGGAGGATGCATCGGATCACCTGCGAAGCCATCCAGACGAGTGCTGGATACGCTTTATCGAGCGTAGTCGGCAGGCTTCTTCCCTTTGACGAATCCATTGAAGCCGAAACGGGTCGGTTTGAATTCGCCAACAATCTCAACATTCGACTTTGCAGGGATCTTCTCTTCGAGTCCAACAGCCCAATAGGTTGCGTTGACGACCAGCCGACGTGTCCCTTCCGCTTCGAAGTCGGTAGCAGCTCCCATGGTCGTGCAGAAGACGCGTGCTTCCTTGCCAGAGGGGCTCTTGTAGCTCTTCGTCCAGGCCACTGGCATCATCGGATCATTCTTCTTGCCCGTCACACCCTTCGATGTCGGTTCCAGTGTTTCGGTCACTTCACCCAGCAGCAACGGGGTGCTCGACTTGGCCAGGTCAGGAATGACGACGGTGTAAACATCCGTGGGGCCAAATACGCTGCCAGGTTCAATTCCCCGCAGAATCGGGTTCTTTTCCTGTCCGGCAGCCACGATTCCTCGAGTTCCCTCTTTCCCGTGGTGACCATGATGGGCGACCCATTGTTCCCCCAGAACCTGCTTTCCAAAGCCACCGTTCCAGCCGGGCGCATTCGAACCATTGCTGTACCGGGCATAGGTTCCACCGCCGTTAAAAGCATGGGTGGCCGTTCGCAGACCGATCACGGGCTTTCCCGATTCGACATAGTCCGCGATATGCTTCATCTGGGCATCTGGCAGATGTCGAAACCGCGTGGCAATGATCATCAGGTCGGCGTTATCCAGAGCTTCAAGCCCTGGAATGTTGTCACCCTTGTTCGGATCAATGACGCCAGTTGCCGGGTCGATCGCAAACACGACGGTCGTCTTAAATCCATGATGCTTCGAAAGAATCTTGGCCAATTGAGGAAGGGCTTCTTCGGAACGATATTCCTCGTCCCCACTCACCAGAACGATGTGCTTTCCTTTCCCTGGTCCTTCGCCACCTTCGAACTTGATCCATTGCGGATCTTCGGCGAATGCCGCAGATCCCATCGCAGCCATCGTTGCCACGAGCGCCAGGCGAATTCCCTTCAAACTCATCATCGTTGCAGTCCTTATGTCAGGGTGAGTGGATTACCAGAGCGACCGACACCCGTCAGATTACCAAGACCTGCGTGCTGATGCGATTGACGCGACGGCCTCCTGCCGGGGCAATCGGCTTTTTCATAGCATGGTGTGACCAACTCGCCTCGAGCACCGGGCCACCATCTGAATCGTAGCTTCCCAGCCTTTGGGTACAAACTTAGGGGGAGGAACTCTGGTAGATCTTGGGCATGTCTGTGGCCGATCGGCTGAATTACAAGCAAAACGGGAGGGCGAGGCTCCCGCCGAGCCGCGATTGGGTATTACGCTTCCCGATCCGAAGACGGTTCGGCAGGAGCCTCACCCTCCCGCTTCGGGGATTCCTCGGCTGTGCTGGCTGATTCGGCATCAGTGTCGACGTGATGTTTGTTCAAGAGCCTTCATCGCTCCGCGTGAAGACAGCTCGCGCGGCGAAGCGCCACTATACGCAGTCGATTCCGTCCAGGGTTCTTGCCATTTGGCAACCAGCGTCAGCCATTACTCAATTGCTCATGGGCTGATCGAATCAACCGCTCGGTTTCTTCCCAGCCGATGCAGCCGTCCGTGATCGACACTCCATACTTCAGTGCCGAGGGATCGTTTCCAAGTGGCTGATTCCCGGGATTCAAATTGCTTTCCAGCATCAAGCCGACCAGGTTGTGATTTCCCGCCAGTCTCTGGGCGATGCAGTCGTTCCATGCGACGTTCTGCAGTCGGTAATCCTTGTTGGAATTCGCATGACTGCAATCCACCATCAGCCGTGGCGGCAGCTTGGCTTTTGTCAAAAGTTCGACCGCTTCGGAAAGGCTTGCTGCATCATAGTTTGGACCAGAACGGCCACCACGCAGAATCAGGAAACCCCATGGATTGCCCTTGGTGTTGACGATGCAGGTCTGGCCCTCGTTATCGATCCCCAGGAAACTGTGAGGTGATCGCGACGCATGCATGGCGTCGAGAGCCACCTGCAGGCTCCCATCGGTACCATTCTTGAAGCCGACCGGCATCGACAGGCCGCTGGCCATCTGACGGTGCGTGGGTGATTCTGTCGTGCGAGCCCCGATGGCACTGAGTGAAACCAGATCTGCAATGTATTGTGGCGTAATCGGTTCCAGCAATTCCGTGGCAGCGGGTAGACCCATGTCAGCCACTTCCAGCAGGACGCGTCGGGCAATTCGCAATCCGGTACCAATGTCGAACGTGTCATTCAGGTGTGGATCGTTGATCAGCCCCTTCCAGCCAACGGTGGTTCGCGGCTTTTCGAAGTAGACACGCATCACAATCAGCAACTGATCTTTGACGTCGCTGGCCAGTTCTTTGAGTTTTCGAGCGTAATCGAGAGCGGCTGCCTGATCATGGATCGAACAAGGCCCGACAACGACAATCAGCCGCGATTCGTCACCCGTAATGATCCGCTTGATCGATTCGCGTGTGTCGATCACTGTCCTGACAGCGGCGTCGGTAATGTTCTCTTCGAGTTTCAAGTACCGGGGGGAAACCAACGGAACGGTCTCACGGACGTGAACATCTTGCAGTGGTTGCGTTGTCGCGGGGGCAGCCATGATCTCTCTCTGCCCGATTCCGGGCGGTTTTTCAAAACGGGCTTGTCAGTATATTCGGGGACAGGGTGCCTCGCCATCGGCGCAGCCGAAAAATGGGACTGTTTCCTCTGAATCGTCTACACTTCCATCACACCCTCGGTTTTCCTACACTCAAGTTGCGCGATCGATCTCGTTGGATCGATTTTGACGCTTTTTTCGTTTCCCGATCCAAGGAGTTTCTCGTCCATGACCGAGCAGAAGGCCACCAACGTCACCTGGCACGAACATCAAGTGTCGAAAGACGAACGGTTCAAACTGAATGGACACAAGGGGGCCGTGCTCTGGTTCACCGGATTGTCCGCCTGTGGCAAAAGCACCATCGCCAACGCCGTTGATTACAAGCTGCATCTCGCTGGCAAGCACAGTTTTGTGCTGGACGGCGACAACATCCGTATGGGTTTGAACAAGAACCTCGGTTTTTCCCCCGAAGACCGAACCGAAAACATCCGCCGAATCGGCGAAGTTGCCAAGTTGTTCGCTCATGCAGGCACGTTCGCGTTGACCGCCTTCATTTCGCCCTACAAAGACGATCGCAACAAGGTGCGTGAAGTTTTGGGTGCTGGCGAATTCATCGAAATCTACGTCAATGCTTCGCTGGAAACCTGCGAACAGCGCGACCCGAAAGGTCTGTACAAGAAGGCCCGTGCCGGCAATCTGCCGAACTTCACCGGGATCTCTGCTCCGTACGAAGCCCCCGAAAACCCGGAATTGGTTCTGGATTCGGACAACAAGGGTATCGAAGCTCTGGCCGACGAAGTTATCGCCTACCTGCAAAAGAATGGGTACCTGAGCGTCTGATCACAAGATCTTGCTCGATCTCATTAGCAGGTAATCATTTCAATCGAACAACAAGCCGGATTCCGTCCGGCTTGTTGACTTTCGAATTTTGTCACTTGGACTGCATAACTGGCCCGTTCCTCCCGGAATTGCCAGATATCACCGAACGGATTTCGCAGGTCACTTGACGTCCGTGACGTGATCAGCGAAACTCCCCTCCCCTCTCGGGATGCCAATCGCATCCGATGAGTTCGTGAGGCCAGGTAGCTCAGTTGGTAGAGCACAGGACTGAAAATCCTGGTGTCGCCGGTTCGATCCCGGCCCTGGCCATTTTCTCTCGCGCGTCGCAGCAGGGGTTACGCTTCGGCACCCGGTAATCGCGATGGACGTCGTTTGCGAAAGCAGGACTTGGGGATGCGAGATCCCCGTCGTTGGTGTCACTCTTTGACGTCTGGTGCTTGAACAGACGACACCAGATATTTTCCTCTGAACTGTCACCGCTTCCTGCTGACCACCTTCACGATGTTGACGACGTTTGGCGATTTCATTCGTTACGATGTCGTCGTGTTGCGGCGAGCTTCGATTTACGATTAACGCAAGTCTCTTTCGGAAAAGTGATCTTCCCATCAGTCCCAGTTTTGCAGCAGACTGATACAATTCTGTTTCGCGGGGATGTGGCCCGAAGAATGCCAATTTGTTGGTGACGACAGGGCGTCGCGCAAAGTCTGTTCCCGTATGAGTGAGACGAGGTGTGGTTGATGCCGGGAGAGCAGCAGAACGCAGCGGGGGCAGGTGAGGCCTCGGGCGAATACGAATTGGATCAGGCGCGCGAACTCGTGAATCAGGTGATTCAGGGTAATTCGGAAGCGCTGGCGGAATTGTTTTCGCTCTATCGGCCCCGTCTCTGGCGTCTTGTGGCATTTCGACTTCATCCGCAGCTTCAAGGACGAATCGATGCTGACGATGTGCTGCAGGATGCGTGGATGCGAGCAGTCGACCGGATCGACTCGTTCCTGAAAGATGCCGTAGCTTCTCCCTTTCTCTGGTTTCGTACGATCGTCAGTCAGACCCTGGTCGATCTGCATCGATTCCATATGGGAGCTCAAAAGCGATCGGCGGCTCGTGAATTCTCCATCGATCGTGGTTGGAGTAATGAATCCACATCGTCAGCAATGTCGTTCCATCTGCAGCATCCGTCGAAGTCACCCAGCAGTACGCTCGGCCATGCTGAACAGGCCCGTCAACTGGAATCGGCACTACAGGGGATGAGCGAGAACGATCGTGAAGTACTCGCTCTGCGGCATTTTGAAGAACTCAGTAATACCGAAACAGCACGCGTGTTGAACATGACCGAGCAGGCTGCGAGTGCTCGGTATGTACGAGCCCTGGCACGCCTGAAACAGGTTCTGGAAGTTCTTCCCGGTGGATTCGATGGGGCACTGCAATTTGGAATACCTCGTCGCTCGGAACCCCCGACCGGTTCAGCAGGTTAACTATGAACGAGTCGACTGGCGATTCTGAACCGATGCTGGAAGGGTTTCCTGTTCCCGCTGATTCAGGACTTCAGGCACGCGACAATCTGGAAGTTCTACTGAGTCAGTTCGCAGACGAAGTGCGCGGCGGGGCGATGCCTTCGATCGAAGATTACGCCCAGAGGTATCCTCATCTGGCGAGCGACATTCGTGATCTGTTCCCGCTGGTGTTCAGCCTGGAACGTTGGAAGAACGACAAAGAGGTCGAATGCCTTCGCAGAAATGTCCCGGAAGAATTCGACGTCAAATCGTTCGGCGAATACCAAGTCACTCGTGAACTGGGACGCGGTGGAATGGGGGTCGTCTTCCACGCGGTGCACAGACGATCCCGTCGTCCAGTGGCAGTGAAACTGCTCCCCTGGCGATACGCTGCAGATATGGCACGCTGGCGAGAGCGGTTTCATCGAGAAGCGACGACTCTTGCAACTCTTCGGCACAAGAATATCGTTCAGGTCTTCTCCTTTGGGCAGCACGAGGGATATTACTATTACGTGATGCAGTACATCGACGGCGTTGGCCTCGATCAGATCATCGATCGTCTGCGAAAGTCATCGCGGCCGTGCCATGTCGCAGATCTGATCGCCAAGAGTCATCCTGAATCTCAGGCAAAACCGTCCACCAGTCAGGTTGGTGACGACTCGTCCCACGGTGAACTCGTGTTGATGCGAGACTCCTGGCGAGGGTTTGCCCGACTGGGTGAACAGGTCGCTCTGGCATTGGCTCATGCCCATCAAAACGACGTCCTGCATAACGACGTGAAGCCATCAAATCTACTGGTCAAACGGAACGGTCACCTGATCGTTACCGACTTTGGAATTGGCCGATTAAGCGATAACGAATCCGGCATCCAGGATGATGCTGAGGTGGGAACTCTTCGCTATACGGCTCCCGAAAGACTTACAGGTCAGACGGGGCCGAAGTGCGATGTTTACGCTTTGGGAATCACACTTTATGAATTGGTGACTCAGGTCACCCCGTTCGAAGCAATCAATCGGGCGGATTTGCTGGACCGAATTCAACGAGAAACACTACGGCCGCCGGTTCAGATCGTCCCCGATATCCCGGAGCCAATGGAAACAATGATCCTGAAGGCCTGTGCCAAAGATCCGGGCGAACGCTATGAATCGGCAATCGACTTCGCAGATGATCTTCGGCGATTTATCAACGGCGAACGCATCCATGCGAGGCGTCCGACACTGCTGCAACGAGTCGTCAAATGGTACAAATCACGGAATACAGGTCGATCAGATCGTCCCGCTGAGTAACAGTTGAGGGATTGCGAATGCTGTGTCACCGCGAAAAGTCTTTGATTGAACCAGCAACCCGTGGGAAAAGGGGGCTGCCAGATACCCCTCGCGCATGGATCCCCGCAATCATCCTGTTTGCATTCATTGTCTTCGCGTTGCCGATGCATGCGGCTGAACCGGAACACAAACCAGGGACATTCGAATCAATTTCCGGAATCCTGGAACAGCGATGTCTCCGCTGTCACTCCGCGACCAAAGCCAAAGGAGGACTGTCGCTCGCTTCTCGCGATGCCATGATGCGTGGTGGAGAATCCGGTGCATCGATCGTCGTCGGGAAGCCTGAGCAAAGCCTGCTGATCGAAATGGTAACTGGCGCGAAACCACTGATGCCGGCCGAAGGTGTTCCGCTGACAAATACCGAAGTCGAACGACTGCGAGCCTGGATCGTATCCGGTGCTGAATGGCCTCAGAATATCGTCCTCAAAGAGCGAATCGCCGATGGTCGCGATTGGTGGGCGTATCAGCCTGTCAAACGCCCTTCCGTTCCGGTGTTCACGGCACGCACGGTTCCTGTTTTCACGAGACGCACTGATGCCCGCAACGAGATTGACCAGTTCATTCTCCATCGACTCGACCAGAATGGTCTCACCACATCGCCAGAAGCGGACCGGCGGACATTGATTCGCCGATTATCGTTCGATCTGCTGGGGCTGCCTCCCTCACCGGAAGATGTGGAGAAATTTCAGAACGACCCCGATCCGCAAGCGTATGAGCGTCTCGTCGATCGCATGCTGGATTCTCCTCAGTTTGGTGAACGATGGGCGAGACACTGGCTGGATATTGCTCACTACGCAGACACTCACGGTTTCGAACGAGATCAACGACGTGACAATGCGTGGCGGTATCGTGACTGGGTGATCCGGGCATTAAATTCCGATATGCCGTACGACCAGTTCCTGCGAGATCAGGTGGCAGGCGATATCTTGCGACCAGACGATCCAGACGCTGTCGTTGCCACCGGCTTTCTGGCCGCCGGTCCATGGGACTTTGTCGGCCAGGCGGAAACTCCCAGTCCCGTGTTAAAACGCCTGGCTCGAGCCGACGATCTTGATGACATGGTAACCCAAGTCATGACCGCCTGCTGCGGTGTGACGATCAACTGTGCTCGTTGCCATGACCATAAGCTCGACCCGATATCGCAGCGGGAATACTACGGATTATGGGCAGTATTCGCAGGAGTCAAACGCGGTGATCGCGATGTCAGCGCCAAAGAAACCCGCGAACTTGCAGAACGAAAACAGAGACTCAATGCAGAACTTCAGGAGATCCGGCTGAAACAGGCCAGGCAAACGGGACGACATCGCGATCTGGCAGACATTGTCGGTGGTGGTGATGGATTAGGGACCGGCAAGCTCGGTGAAGGGATTGATCCCATCACCGGGAATCCTCAAGTAGCAAAGCGAAGATTTCTGGAAGGTGCCAAGCCGAACGTGTTCGCTCGATCGACCGTGAAGTTTGTCGATGGAGTCGTCATTCCGGATCTTTCTCCTGAAGGGACGCAGATCACATCGACGGGGCTCAAGATCCCGAAGCCACCGCGCACGTCAGGTCAGGTTTGGGATGCCATTCGAAACGGGCCGGTGAATTCCCAGTTTTCGACGAAACTCGATGGCGTCGATTATGCTGCCGATGGCCATACGCTGCTGTCTCTGCATGCGAACGTGGCGATCACTTTTGATCTCGCGGCACTTCGCGAAGCAGGCGCCCCCGCCGAAATGAAGTTCACAGCGACAGCGGGATATTTCGGTCAGACTCCGCGCGCGGGGGCCGGTTATTACATCTATGTTGATGGCGAGCTAAAAGGAGACCGAAAGAATATTGGTCGCGATGACGGGGGGATTTCGGTTGAGGTGTCATTGCCACCCACGGCGAGGTTTCTGACGCTGATGTCCACCGACGGCGGAAACGGTATCAGTCATGATCAGATCTGTTTCGCCGACCCATGGCTCATCCCGGCTCAACTTCCAGTCCTGTCCGAAGAGGAAAAGTCCGAGCAGGCTCGTCTGGTCGCTCGCCGTGCTGAAGTCGAAGCGGAACTCAAATCGTTCCCTGTCCCTGCCAAGGTTTATGGTGTCATTGCAGAGACGCCGCAGCCGATCAAAGTGCTGGTCCGTGGCGACCCCGAAAAGTCTGCCGACGAAGTATTGCCCTCAGCAATTTCCTGCATCAGTGGCCTGAAGTCAGAACTCGTACCACATGCTTCGAGTGACGCCGAAAGACGGCGGGCATTTGCGGAGTGGGTGTCATCACCAGATAACCCGCTGACACGGCGCGTCATCGTCAACAGGATCTGGCATCATCATTGGGGGACAGGGATCGTCGAAACCCCGAGCGACTTTGGTGTGGGTGGAAGCCTGCCGTCACATCCGGAATTAATCGACTGGCTGGCCGCTGAACTTCTCGATCGCAAGTGGTCGCTGAAAGCGATTCATCGATTGATTTGTACGAGTGCCGCATATCGCCAGCAATCCGTGGATCGATCTGACCCCAGTCGGCTGAAGGCGCAATTGGACGCCGGTAACAGACTGCTCTGGCGAGCAAATCCTCGACGCCTGGATGCGGAATCTCTGCGAGACGCGACTCTTGCTGTCAGCGGGAAGTTAAACGCCGCAATGTATGGCCCAGGGTATCGGGACTTTGAATATCAGGAAGAGTACGCACCCGTTTATCGGTACATTACAGCCGATGAGCCATCGCTTTGGCGGCGAAGCATCTATCGATTCGTCGTGCGTACGACGACTCATCAATTTCTGACGACGCTGGATTGCCCCAGCCCGGCGAATCTGGTTCCCGCCCGCAGCACGACAACCACAGCCTTGCAGTCGCTGGCCTTGCTCAACAACGATTTCATGTTGCGTCAGAGCGAATACTTTGCCAAGCGGATCCAGGCCGAGGGATCATCTGACGACGTCGCCATCCGTCGCGCATTTCTGCTGGCATTTGGTCGCCCGCCGTCAGCAAGTGAGGCGTCCGCAGCGCAAACACTTGTTCAAGCACGCGGTCTCGGAGCACTCTGCCGAATGTTGCTGAACGCCAATGAGTTCGTTTACGTCGACTGATTTCAGCAAGCCTGAAACGTCGCAGGATAGTTCGGCGGGTTTCCGAAGTATTTGACGAGTTTTGACCATTGTCTGAAGGTGTCACCATGGTCATTCGAATTTGCCCTCGCGTCAATCGGAGACGTTTATGTTCTCTACTGTTGGGAGTCTTGAAAGACGAGATCTGGATCCTTGTTATCAATGTCTTCAACTCCAACGGAGTTGCGTCTTATAGCCCAGGGTTGCTCACGAAGTGAGCTACCC
>CAXBSB010000203.1:0-14328 GCA_963977965.1 uncultured Schlesneria sp. | reverse complement strand
CTTCAAGGCATTTACACTCGCCGCCGCACTTGAGGGAGAGGTGACGGTGCCGTTGGCAGTGACCTTGAGCACCGCCGCCATCGTCAGCACTCCGCCGCGAATTGCGACAATCCCGTTCAATGGTCAGCCTCGCATCACGTCGTCATCGAACGTCGATACCCAGCCGGATACAGAACCGCGTGCTCAATCGGAACCTTCCAGATCGCCTAAGTCCAAAGCTGCTGAGCCTCAGATCAATATCAATGAGGATCCGCTCGAAGCAGACGATGTTGAGATCACCGATTCCGCGAAGAGCTCATCGTTTTCCCTGGGGCAGATGTTTGGCATCGTGGCATGTATCGGGTTGCTCGTTGGAGTTGCCATTCTGACGCGACGGTATTTCGAAGAGCAGGTGGCCTCGGCCCCGAATCTGGATGCTCAAATCTCTTCCGCCTTGAAGCAACAGGCGGCTTTGACTGCGATTGATCCTCTTGCGGATTCGCAACCGGCTAAGCTGGCGCCTTCTGCGAAGATTCCCGCTGAAAACTCGGCTGCAGCATCCTCGCCGGAAACTGCCCCGCAGACAGCCGAACCTCCTGTCGCACAATGGATCGACCGACTCCTGGCCAATCAACTTCCGATCGAAGAAGAACCTGCCGTGTTTCCGGAACAGATGGTCCTTCAGGGAAGGATCGTTCCACCGCCAGTGTTCCGAGTCGATGTCGCCGAAGCAAAGTCAGTGCCAGGTCCACATTTCGCAGCCAGCCAGAAGCCCGCTTTGCTGGAATCCGCCGAAATCCAGCCGGAAACCGAGCAGGTCATTGACGAATTCGATAAGGCACATCGACCGGGACCTTCCAAACCACATTTCATGCGTCGACGCCCCGGCGAAAACACGGTGGCGGCAGCGGCCAGTAAATCAGGTCGAAATTCCGCTCAACCTGATCTGAAGCACAGCGACACACCAGTGACCGATGCACTTCGCCAATTGCAGGGAGGTCAACCGTGAGCGTCGGCTTGGACCTGGGGACTACCGAATTTCGATCTCTGCGTGATTCTGGCGAAAGCCTGATTGCTCGGCGTTGCCGGACATCATATCTCGTCGTTCGTGACACACCCGGACACCGAAGGTTACTGGCCAGCACGCAAGCCCGTCATGGAACGTGTGGCAGCGATCTCGTCGTTTTCGGCGATGACGCGAGCGAATGTGCTGCGATGCTCGATTTGTCTGTCGTTCCGCTATTGCGTGATGGTCGACTGCCGCAAGGTGACCCGGTCGCCCGGCAGATTCTGGCTTTGATGGTAGAAGCAATTCTTCCCGCTGCCGAGTCGGGGGCTCCTATCTGCTGCCTGACTGTCCCTGGTGGCTACGGTCTGGATGCAGACAACCAATCTCTGGATGTCCGCTTCCTGAAGCAACTCGTCACTCTTCGTGGTTATACCCCACAAGTCATCTCATCAGGGTTAGCAATTGTCCTGGCAGAACTCGCGAGTTCTTCCTTTTCCGGGCTGGGAATCAGCCTCGGGGCGACGAACTGTGAATTCAGCGTTGTGCATTGCGGGCGCGAACTGGCTCGTTGCACGATTGCAGGTCGACTCGGTGAATTCTGCGATGAGTATCTGGCCAGTCAGAACACGTCACGAGCGGCTGAAAACAGCGACTTGCTTCAAACCTCGTGGCAGCGCAATTGCACTCGCATTGTGTCAGAAATCTTGACAGAAGCTCGTGAGAAACTGATCTCCGAAGGTTCGATCAGACTGATTCAGCAACCGATGAGTATCGCGTGCGCGGGTGGTATCTCACAGTCTGAAGGCTTCGAGCAACTCTTCCTGAAAGCCTGGGGACAATCCGGCTGGCCCGTCCGAATCGGACAGACCCGCATCGCGAACAACCCCGGCTTTGCGATCGCTCGTGGTGGGCTGATTAAGGCAATCCTGGAAAGCCAGTCGACGTCCGGGCGTCGTGCAGCGTGACCGAGGCCCATTCGTGAATCGTTGTGGCTCTCTCGAGTCTCACGACCCACCTCGGCCTTGTCCCCCGCCGGCTCACAACTGATTTGCTACCACCCGTGCATAAGTTGAATTCCCACTGGGAACCGGACTGCAATTCCAGCTCGCTCACCGCCGCGCCCTGCCTTGGTTGTTGTCTATTTCTCGTTGAATGTTTCGAGTTTCCATCTTTCGTATCTGTCGCTGTCTCGCGCCTCTGGCGTCCTCGGCGCAAGGAAGAAGAATCCAGACCACCTGAAACCAAATCAGACCTACCGTCACACTGAGTGCGAACCAAATCTCGCGTTGCGTGAGGGTCCTGAAGTAGTGACGACAGGCGAGCAACGAAGTCACGGGGCACGCTACCAGTGCCAACAACGAGAAAAAGCTGAACAGGTTGACGAGAAACCGAATGTCCACGCTGAGTGTAGGTCCGGTGTCAGAATTCCGGTCGGCAACTTCCATCAGGATCACACTGAATCTCGAATCCACGGGGGTTCGAAAGGTCGTGTTCACTTAATATAAGGTTCAAGATGTCTTTCCGTCGGACGATCAGATCCGCGGTAGCCGCGATTGCCTCTCCGGTTACCAGTGTGACTGATTCACGAGAAGTGTCAATGTTCGATCAGGAGAACTTAAGCACACAACCGACGTCCGAGCGACGTGCAGCGTGACGCCCTGTGATTCATCGTAGTTCCGCGCGGTGGCGGAGCATCCACTCGTACAACTCTGGGTTCGCGTACGTGTCCGTCCAACTGTCGTGACCGACTCCTGTCATCAGTGTCCATTTGACATCGGCACCGCGTGCTCGAAGCGAATCCACCATTCCCAACAAGTTGGATACCACGCGATCGCGGTCGCCGACGACGACCCAGACCGGCAGGCGTGACGCCGGTTCTGCCATCCATGGTTCGCCGCGTCCGCAAATCGTGACTGCGGTGGCAAATCGTTCCGGTGCTGCTGCGATCAATGACCAAGTCCCCGACCCACCCATGCTTAGGCCGGTGATATGAACTTGCTTTGGATCGACTGCGTAGCGCGACTGCAGATCTGACAGCAGTTCGAGCAGGATTCTCGGATTCCACCGCTGTTCCGCTGGACACTGCGGTGAAACAACGATCATCGGAAAATCGCGGCCCTGACCGATCAGCTTTGGCGGACCATGCTTCTTCACCAGGGAAATCTCGGTTCCTCGTTCGCCTGAACCGTGCAAAAACATCAGCAGCGGAAATTTCTCTGATGGCTGATAATTCCTCGGCAGGTAAATCAGGTAGCCCAGTTTGTCTGCCGGGCTTTTTCCCGTGAAGACCTGAGCCACCTGCTGTCCCGGCTTCGGATCCTGACCGTAAACTTCTGTCACTCCCCATGTCATCAGGCTGAACATCAAAAGCATTGCAATTCGCATCGTGGGATTTCCTCGCGTACCGTCGATTTCGATCGGCTATGACCAGCAGGAATCATACGGAAGAGCGAATCGGTTTGCACTCCGACGCATGGCGCCAAACGGTTTCGCTCATGTACGCGGTCAGAATCTACACCACGAAGTTGCTCAGAACGTGACTCTGCAGATTGCAGGCGGTATTGTTGCGACAGTTTGCCTTCCAAACGGCGATCGACGTCAATGAAAAGTTTCCCCGGGGGAGTCCCTCATGCATTCTTCGTTTCGAACTGAATTCGTTATCCGATCCGTTGTCGCTGTGACGCTGGCGCTCGGTGCGACGCTTGCTGAAGACCACGTGCTGGCTCAGGGAATTGAGCATGTCAAAGCACATTACACGAAGTACGAATACCGGATTCCGATGCGTGACGGGAAACGGTTGTTCACGTCTGTCTACGTTCCGAAGGATACGAGTCGGACGTATCCGTTTCTGATGACGCGAACTCCGTACAACGTGAAGCCGTACGGCGTTGACCAGTACCGAAATGATCTGGGACCTTCTCCCCAGTTCGGCAAAGCCGGCTACATCTTCGTTTACCAGGACGTGCGAGGGAGGTGGATGTCTGAAGGTGAGTTTGTCAACATGCGACCTCATCTCGCCCAGAAGACGCCTCAGCAGATCGATGAGAGTACGGACACCTACGACACCATCGACTGGTTGATCAAGCAGATCCCCAATCACAATGGCAAGGTCGGAATGACGGGGATCTCGTACCCAGGCTTCTACACCAGTGCTGGGATGATTGATGCGCACCCGGCACTTGCTGCATGTTCACCGCAAGCTCCGATCGTTGACTGGTTTATCGGTGATGACTGGCATCACAACGGTGCACTGCAGTTGCCGCACGCATTCAACTTCATGGCGACATTCGGCCGCCCTCGTCCTGAGCCGACGAAAAAATTTGAATTCAAATTCGATCACGAAACGCCCGACGGATACGACTTCTTCCTGCAGATGGGGCCGCTCCCGAATGCCGATGCTCTGTATTACAAGGGAGACGTCGCTTTCTGGAATGAGGTCATGAAGCATGGAAACTACGACGCCTTCTGGAAAGAACGGAATCTGCGACCCCATCTGAAACAGATTCGCCCGGCAGTCATGACAGTGGGCGGGTGGTTTGACGCCGAAAACTTGTTCGGTGCCCTTGAGACTTATAAGGCGATTGAAGCTGGAAGTCCCAACGCGACAAATATCCTTGTGATGGGCCCCTGGGTTCACGGCGGATGGTCACGAGGTGACGGCGACACATTGGGGAATGTCACGTTTAACTCGAAAACTGCAGCGTTCTATCGGGAGCAGATCGAATTTCCGTTCTTCGAATTCCACTTGAAGGGCGAAGGCAAGTTGACTCACCCCGAGGCATGGGTCTTTGAGACAGGGACCAATGTCTGGAAGAAATATGATTCATGGCCGCCCAAAGACACCGTTGCACAGACACTTTATTTTCAAGCGGGTGGCAAGCTGGACAACGAACCTCCGCGAGAATCGAGCTCCGCGCCTGCCTTTGACGAGTATCCAAGCGACCCTGCCAAACCGGTCCCGTACCTGGACAAGATCAATATCGGAATGGCCGCGGAATATATGACGGCCGATCAGCGCCATGCAGCGCGTCGCCCGGACGTTGTGGTCTATCAAAGCGAGCCACTCGAAGCCGACACGACGCTCGCTGGTCCGCTGGAAGTCAAACTGTTCGTTTCAACGAGTGGAACGGATTCGGACTGGGTGGTAAAGCTGATTGATGTCTATCCCAACGACTACCCGGATCCGAAAGACAATCCCGCTGGAGTTCGCATGGGGGGCTATCAACAACTGATCCGCGGCGATGTCTTCCGTGGAAAGTTTCGAAAGAGTTTTGAAAAGCCTGAACCGTTTGTGCCAAACCAGCCAGATCAGGTGAAGTTCACCATTCCAGACGTCTGTCATACGTTCCGGCCTGGTCATCGACTGATGATTCAGGTGCAAAGCAGCTGGTTTCCGTTGATCGATCGCAATCCGCAGACGTTTGTGGATATCTACACTGCGAAGCCTGCAGATTTTCAGAAAGCAACACAGCGAATTTATCGGTCACCGTCAATGGCGTCTCAAATGACTGTACGTGTTCTGAAACCGACGTCGGGACAAACTGCTCCGGAGAAACAATGACGTGCTTAAGAGGGTTTCGTCATTACCAGATTCACGTTACAGTCCCATGATTCAATTGCCGCCGTTTCGGAGAGTTTGTGAACTATGTTCGGTACCGAGCCGACCCCGTTTGACCTGCGGATGATTGCCTTTCGGATCCCGATTCGAGTTCATCCGTCGTTCTGGATTGCGGGGGTACTACTGAGTTGGAGCCCCAATCATCCAGATCTGATGTTGCTCTGGGTTCTGTGCATGTTCATTTCGATTCTGGTTCATGAGCTTGGGCATGCCGTGATGGCGGAGGCATTTGGCTGGCCCTCAGAAGTTCTTCTGTACTGGTGTGGTGGATTGGCCTTTTCAAACCGGCACCACAATCGAACGCATTGGCGCGACATCGCCGTATCACTGGCAGGACCTTTCGCGGGGTTTGGGTTATTCGCGATCACGGCGGCGATTTCGATGCTGATTAAGGAACGCCCACATCCGATTGTCGCAGTCACGATCTTTTACCTGATTCAAATCAATTTATTCTGGGGAATCGTAAACTTGTTACCCGTCTATCCGCTCGACGGAGGGCAGGTTTGCCTGTCGCTGGTGTCGTGGGCTGGATTTCGAAATCCGGGAAGAATCTGTGCTCAGATCAGTGTCCTGACTGCGGGTGGCGCGGCGGCGTTCTTTTTTTCGTATCTTGATCAGTCGTTTGGTGGAATGTTGTTTGCCATGCTTTGTCTGCAAAACCTCGCTTCGCTGCAGAGCCCGGAATTGCGGTGATTGTTCAGATGCAATTCCCAACAGACGTGGATTGAAGCTAAAATAGTCAGGATAAGGGTCGTTCCGACTGGGCAAGCGCCGACGGCAAATCGAGTTCTGATGAAGACTGTCTGTTCGGCAGTCGATGCCAGAGGTGCTGTCTCAGGATTTGGATCGACTTGTGCACGGATGCCCACACGTCCTCTCTCGCACTGGCGATCATCGTGGTGAAAGCAGCTCCCAGCGTTCTGGATCATACGTTCACACCGCGTGATCTCTTTTCTCCCCGGTCGGCAGTGGCCTGGCTGTGGTCGATTGTCTCTGTTGCTCTGCTATGGCTGCTTCTGCTCGACGTTGGCCTGTTTGTTGGTCTTCTGGTCGATCAGGGGCGTCTGTCCATCAACATTCCCCGGGAAGAACTATCTCGATTCCGCGAGGTGACTGGTCTGTCGATTGGACGGGAAGCCCAGCAAGATCAGGAGGTTCCCGCGAATAAGGAACCAGAGGCTGGTCCAGCCGAAGGTGCGATGACCGCGCCAAAACCGGAAGTCGCAACAACAGTTCAAATCGTCCAGGACGATATGGGAATTCTTCCCTCTGTCTGGAGATCGCGAAATGCATGGTGGGGCGGCGTTCTCGCGGGAATGTTTCGCTCCGTGGATCTGTTCAAGTCGAATATTCTCTCGGCAATTGTCCTGCTGGCGTTGGGAGCGATCCTTGTGCTGGCGCGAGCGATTGCGTTGTTCCAATTCCGAAAAACAGCACATCGTATGGCGCTGAATGCCGTTGTGCCGATTCGACGTAATGTCCATCGTCAGGCGTTACGGCTGGGACCGGAAGACCTTGATGGCAGCGGCCTAGCGATGGCAAAAGATGTCTTTCTGGTTCAGATCGAAAGACTTCGCAAGAACATCGAACAGCGGGTGGAATGTGATATACGATTCATTGTTGAGCTGATTTGCCTGGCGTTGGTAGCTGTTTCGATTGAACCGCTTCTTTCGGCCCAATACTTGTTATTCCTGGGAATCGTCTGGTACCACCTGGAAAAGCGGGAACGCGAGGCAGAAGCTTCTCGACAGATCGCCGAAGAGCAGACCGCCGCTGAGTTGAACGATCAGGCCGAGGGATTTCGATCGGCGCGGCTGGTTCGCGGATTAGGAATCGACCAGCAGGAAAGCGATCACTTTGCTCAGCACCTGATTCGACTGTCGAATTTGACGTCAAAGGAAGCCACTGCAACCGATGCTGCTCGTTACTTGAGAATCGGTGATATTGCCGCCTGCGCTGCACTCGGTTCATTCCTGCTATTTCTACTGACAACCCATGTCTTGAATCATCAGTCGGAGTTCTCGTTCACGGGCGCGTTCATTTTTCTGAGCGTCACTCTGCTGTCGATCGCTGGCATCCGGCGGGTGCGATCACGCTCCAGCCTTGTCTACGAATCGAAAGTCGCGGCTGACAAGATTCACGTGTTTCTGGACAAGATTCCGACTGTTAGCCAGGCCGTTGGCGCTCGTTTTCTGCAGCCACTTTCCAAAGTATTGCACTTTGATTCTGTTTCGTATCGGGCTCCATCGGGCAAGCTGTTGCTCGATGAACTCGATCTGACGTTGACCGCAGGTCGAACGTATTCACTCGTTTCACTCGACCCGATGGAAAGTCGCACGCTTGTCAGCCTGTTGCCACGATTCATTGAGCCCCAGAGAGGGCGAATTCTGTTCGATGGAGAAGATATTGCATGGGCAACGCTGGAGTCCCTGCGAGCCGAAACCGTGTTTGTGGGTGCAGATGATCCGCTTCTGCCAGGCAATATCCTCGACAACATTCGTGGAGGGCGGACGGAGTATACACTTCAGCAGGCGATCGAGGCTGCCAAGCTAACGCATGCCCACAATTTCATTGTGACGTTGAACGATGGCTATGAGAGTGACGTCCCTGATCGAGCAGACCAAATGGATGCGTCACAAAGATTCCGACTCGGTCTTGCGCGGGCCATGATTCGCAACCCCGCTCTGCTTATCATTGAGGAACCCAGGGTTCCGCTCGATGATGATACCAAACATCTACTCGCTGACGCGTACGACCGGATCTGCCGAGATCGCACCGTCATCTTTCTGCCGGGCCGGATGTCGACAGTTCGACGTAGCGATCAGGTCATCGTGCTGAACGAAGGACGCGTCGCTGCAATTGGTCCTCAATCAACGCTGTCGGGTGTTTCTGAAATCTATCTCCATTGGGAATATGTGAATTTCAATGTCTTCCGACACAAAGGTGGTGACGGAAGCTGATTTCACCCGGCAAAACCGATGAGCGATTGATCAAAAACTGCAGTCGAGACCGGCAAACCACGAAAGGCCTGGATTCTTAACGAATGTGATGCCGCCCGTCTGATTGACGATTGCCAGAGAATTGTGTTCGTAATAGTTCAGGTCGAACACATTGAGCAACGACGTGCGAAGCGAAATATGGTCTGTGAACCGATAGTTCGCGTAAATGTTGTGCACAACAAAGCTCGGTGTCCCGACTTCACCGAGACTGTAGGCGAGGTGATTCTGACGCGAAGCGGCTCGCGTCTGCCACTCCAGCGTCCACTTACGATTCTCTGGTTCGACGAATCGAAAAGAAACCGAACCGTTGATGGGGTAGATTCCAGGTAACCCTTCGCTGGAACCGAGTTGGTTGACTTTTCCCGTGTAGACATCCACCCATGTCGGATCGCAATTGTTTGCGTATGTAAAGTTCATTGCCTGAGTGAATTCGAGCCACGGACGAACCTGCTGTTCCCCCATCACGTCGAATCCCGAAAGCGTTACTCGATCAATGTTGCGATAAGCGTAACCGAATGAGGCTGAGTCGGCATTCAGATCCTGATTGGGAATATTGGGGTCTGCCATGTAGGGACGACCTCGGCCCAGCGTCCCTGGTGGAACAGTCCCAATGAGGGGGAATGTTCCATAGTCTGTTGCCGCCAGGCCAATGTAATCGTGGATTTCACTATGGAAAGCACGGGCGCCGAATTTCGCCCTTTCGTAGCGTTTCATGAATCCAAGATCAAACTGCAGGTTCTTTTCCGCCGCCAGGGCCGAATCTCCCAGTGCGAAACTGTTACCGAATCGAACGAGTGGCGCGAAAGGTTGGTCACTGTAAAGTTCTGTCAGATTCGGTGGTCGCATCGCATAGGCAACGCCCGCATTCAGAGTCAGGTCGTCGGTCGCTTGAATACTGCTCGTCAAATACGTCGTTCCCAGCAGCCGCGTCGAGGTGTCAAATCCAGGGTAATAGTCCAGATTCGGAGTGTACTGCGTCGTCGTTGCTACCAGATCGGATGACGACAGGCCATATGCGACGGCATCCAGTCGTTGCCCTGCCCCGAGCGTCCAGCGGTCTGTTGGCTTGAATGTGGCTCCCGCGAATAATCCAAAGTCATCCTGTGAAGAATTGGGGATTCCAAAGGTATCGCCCATGAGCGCAGGGGCTCCATTCGCCTGAAAATCCTGCTCGCGGTAGAACTGCCGAATTCTTCGCCAATCGACACCAGTCCGTAATTGCCAGACTTCCTGATCGCCGAAAAGTGCCAGACCTCGTGCTCCCCAGTTGTCCGAAAGACCGTTTCCAATCAGAGTTCCGCCGCCAGCCATATCTGGATAGGGCTCATCGATCAGACGGCTGACGAATGTCAACTGCTTTGAGGGACGTGATGCATCTGCATTGTATGTGGCTTCATTCCACCAGAATTGAGCCTGAAATCGGTCCCGGTTTGTCGAATCATCACGCCAGGCGTATCGAAGATTGACCTGATCTGCATTCTGATTATTGATGTCATAGGCAACGCCGGGCAGTTCCGTGTTGACGATCGACTGATGCAGAAAGCTCGCGTCTAACCGACTGCGGTCTGATATGTCGCCGCTGATCACCGCGTAGACATCCTGAACGTGGTAACTCGCCGGGACATGAAAGTCCGTTGACGGTGTTCCTGCGCGGTAGTCATTTCCCATGCGCTGACCAAAGCTGACAATCGCTCCAGAGTGCTGGTCCGAGAAGCCAGCCGTTTCGCGCCACATCATTTGCTGGCCATTGGTGTTAAACCCAAAGTTGGTCTCAGATGTGTACTTCATCACATTGGAGCGCCCCGGGGTGATCAACTGTGCATCGAAGAAAGCGAAGCCAGGACCGTATTCCACGCTATAAGGTCCGGCAATGACTGTGATCGAATCGACAAGGCTCGGATCGATCTGACTGAACAGCGAATCGATGTCCAGTCGCGTCCGTCCTTGATTCATGCCATTTGTGACAGCAACGGCTTGAGATCCCGAGTAACCCCGAATTCGGGCATCCTGATTCAAGGCCGATGTGCTACGACTGATGACGCCGGGGGCATTTGTCAGCAATTCTCCGATGGAGTTTCCTGAGTTCGGGCTTTCATTCGGATTGAAGACCAGATCGGGAGAGACAGACAACGACGGTGGCGCTTCTTTGACGTTGATGGACTGCAAAGATTCGGGAGCCTTTTCGGCCAGATCCAGCAAGGCATCCAGATTCACATCCGCAGGATCCGGGCTGCTCGCACCAGCAGCCGGGGGAGCTGGTATCTTTTCATTCGGACTCGGAACGTCCGCAGCGACGAGTCTTTGAACTTCGCAAAATGCAACGAAGATTCCCAGGCAGCAAAGGCCATGGAAACAAATCCCTCCTGGAAATGTCCCTGATCTGCGCATGGTCGCAATGTCTACGAGGCAATTGACAAGAAATGGCCACTGCAAACGATTGATTCGACAGGCACATTCGTCTCCATCACTGAGAGCCGGATTGCCCAAAACGTCCGACTGACCTGAAAAGGTCGCAACGTCGGTAAAACCTGTACTTTCGGAAGCGAACCTCGATCAAGGCAAGACGTTGTTGCGTGTCGTAGTTTCGATTGCGGTGAGTTTAACGATTGTTCCGGATTGACGGGTGCGCACCCTGAGCAGGCTGGCTGATTTGTCTGCACGATGCGAATTCGCAACCTATGTTCCCAATATCCACATGATTCGTTGAATGGCGCAGATGCACTGGGCCATTTGCGATGCCGCTCACAATGGATATTGGTCTCGTGTTGTCAGCAAGGCTCCACTGTCGCCCTCAGAACCGGGTTATCAACCTGGTTGTGACTGCCGCTGTTGCGGTGGCGGTGTTGGTGCGCCTTCAAGAAACATTATCAGGGGCGGAGCGAGTCCCCGGCGTTGCGGCCGAATACGACCTGAAACTGGCCCGACTTTACGCCACGTCAAAGTTCATCGCCTGGCCAGATGATTCGAAAACTCAAACCGCACCGTTTGTCATTGGTGTCCTCGACCCAGACCCCTTCAATGGAGGTCTGCAAAAGCTGACGACTCGTAAGCTGAAGGATCGCCCGATCAAAGTCGTCGTCATCAAGAGCGACCAGGATTATCAGCCATGCCATCTGCTGTTTATTCCATCGGATGCCAAGCCGGAAGTCGTTGACGCCCTGCTGAAACTGACTGCAAACCAGCCAGTTCTGATCTGGCGAGACGAAGCTGACCCGCTGAACGCCTCAGGGGTCGCCTGTTCTTTTGTTCGTCAGGGAGATTCTCTCCTGATCGAAGCTGACCCCGTTGAATTGAAGCGGCGCAAGCTGGAACCGGATGGACGGTTACTGAGCCTGAACCTGGTACGAGTTGTCAAACAAAGTAAATAGCTGCCACCAGCATAAGAAATTCATCATGACAGAGACCACTTCGAAGTCACCTGGAACCATCCGGCGAAAGCTGATGTTACTGGCCACATTCTCTGTGACCGTAGCGTTGTTGCTGGCATGCTCGGTGTTTGCCGCATATGGGGTGATCACACTTCAAAATGCCAAATGGGATCAACTTGAATCTCAGGCAGAGTTGCTGGCGCTGAACAGTGCTGCAGCGGTCGAATTCGTTGACGGAGTTCAGGCTGACCGGTTGTTGGCGGCATTGCGAGCTGAATCCAGCGTCACTGTTGCCGCGATCTATTCGACATCTGGGGAACTGGTCGGGGCTTATCCCAATCGCACTGCTGCTCGAGAAGCATTCGCAGATTCAGCGGCGATCCCCAGCGGTCATTACATGCTTGAGACCCCGGTTCGCAGCGATGGTGAAGTGATTGGGAAACTGAAGTTTCAAGTGGATTTCACGACCGTTTGGCGAGCGATTCGAAAGTATGCAGCGTTAACAGCACTCGTCGGACTTGGGTCATGGATCGTTGCCGTCGGTGTTGCCTTATTTCTGCAACGAGGAATTGTGCAACCGATCGATCGACTTGCCAAAGTCGCTCGTCAGGTTGCAGTCGAAGGTAACTATGCCCTGCGTGTCGAAGGAAATGTCGACGGCGAACTCGGGGATCTGTTCCGAGCCTTCAATCGAATGCTCGTTCAAATCGAAGCCTCGAAACAGGAACTTCAGGAAGCCAATGATCACCTTGAACAGCGAGTTGCCAGCCGGACCGCAGAGCTGAAAACAGCGTGCGTTGCTGCGGAAGCCGCCAGCCGTGCCAAGAGTGACTTCCTGGCGAATATGAGCCACGAAATCCGTACACCACTCAATGCGATCATGGGATACGCCGATCTGTTGCGGCGCGGCTGGGTTGACTCACCCGAAGATCGCGATGAGATGCTGTCGACGCTGCATTCCAGCGGCAAGCATCTGATGACCGTCATTAACGATATTCTGGATATTTCAAAGATTGAATCCGGCCAGCTTCAACTGGAAAAACGCGCCGAATCACCGCACCAGTTGATTGCCGAAGTTGTCTCGCTGATGCGCGTCGGATTCCGCGAGAAGAATTTGAACCTCGATTACAACTGGCAGGGACCAATCCCTGAACAAGTCGATACCGACCCTGTTCGTCTGCGGCAGATCCTGATCAACCTGCTGGGGAATGCGCGCAAATTCACGGCAACCGGCGGTGTTCAACTGATTGCACACGTTGAACCCACGTCTCACCCGACACAACTGGTCATCAACGTCATCGACACGGGTATTGGAATTCCGACCGAAAAGCAGAATCAGGTCTTCGACCCGTTCGTGCAGGCGGATACCACAGTGACTCGCAAGTACGGTGGAACCGGATTGGGCCTCTCGATCAGTCGAAAACTGGCTCGGATGATGGGCGGAGATCTGACTGTCGAAAGTGAAGTCGGACGCGGCAGTAACTTCCAATTGTCTATCGCTGTCGGCGATCTTCACAACGTACCAATGCTCTCTGCTGGTGCGGCGGGAGACATCGTTGAATCCCATCCACCCGTGGTACCACAAGAAGACACTCCACAGTTCCAGGGGCTGCGCGTCCTTGTTGTCGATGACGGCAGTGCAAATCGAAGACTGATCTCGTTGGTTCTGTCACGGGCCGGTGCCGTGATGACACAGGCCGAAAACGGCCAGCAGGCGTGCGAACTGGTTCTGGGGCGACGCGCATTCGATGTCATCCTGCTGGATATGCAGATGCCAGTGATGGATGGATATGCCGCAGCCACGAAAATGCGTGAAGGCGGTGTGATGGTGCCGAGCATCGCGCTGACGGCTCACGCCATGAAGGGCGATCGCGATAAATGCATCGCTGCCGGTTGCAGTGACTTCCTCAGCAAGCCTGTCAGTGCCGACGAACTGTTGCAGCGTATTTCGGTGATCTACCACGATCTGCATTCGGGCAGTAGCACGAAGGAAAAGGCCACTGACCATAGCCCGATTCATTCAAAGCTTCCGACAAACGACCCCGAATTTGCAGAGATCGTGGTCGATTTTGTGGACTCGCTGCGCGTAAAAGTTCACGAGCTTGAGGTCGCTGTCGGCGAACGAAATCCCGTCGACTCGCTTGTCGCGGCGCATTGGATCAAAGGTTCGGCCGGGACCAGTGGATTCCCGTGCTTTACCAGTCCTGCCGCACAGATTTGCGAAGGGATTCGTACCAACGACTGGGCCAACATCGATCGCCATGTGACTTCCATCAAAGGCTACTCAGACCGGATCGAGATTCCAGAGATCGCTCGCGTCTGAATCCAAAGAAATCAATGCATGTCCATCTGGCT
>CAXBSB010000202.1:0-14430 GCA_963977965.1 uncultured Schlesneria sp. | reverse complement strand
ATTCGTCAAGCGGCAGATCTGTAAACACTGTTAAGCGCCGAGAAACGGAGTGTTGTGATGTCCGAATTCTTCAGGGGATTGCGTCAAAAAGTGGGATGCGTGTCGGATCACCATCGTCACCCTCGGGGATTAGTCTCTCGCGAGCACGAGTGAACAACACCCGGTATGAGTTCTCGGTGAATGACGCGAAGCTGCTCATTCGTCTTGACGGCGCTCTTTGAGTGCTGATTTCGCTCTCTTTCGAACGTCTGGAATGGCGCGATCGGGTTCAGTGCGATCAGGATACTCGGTCTTGTGGGGCGTGCGTTTTACCAATTCTTCAATTAGACCTTGTTGTGAGACTTTCGCTGACATGAAGTTCCACAACGGTGTTCGAATTGCCACATCGCAACCTTTGTAGAGTCCCTTGTAAATTCCGGTGTCTGCCGGGCGACCAAATCTCTTCGAACCTGTTTCGGTCAGCGTCACGCCGATCACCGCGGGCAGTCTTCTACCTCGATGAAGTGCCCGCAGCACGATCTTTGCGCCGACTTTCATGTTTGGTTCCCACACGAACACTTCAGCAATGCAGTTCCAAGGAATTGTCAAATCGTACTGCCCGATGTAAAGAGCCGCGTCGGAGAGGCGGAGCCTGACAGGTGGATGGAGGACGAGATAACCCATTACAATCGCCAGCAAAACACCTCCAACGGAGACCAGCAGCGCCACATCACCAATTTGAACTCGCAATGGAATGCTGACGAGAAATCCCATGAATCCAACAAGACCAAACCCGAACTCAAACATCGGATTATGATAGATCGTGATTTCCGGCCCCTGCGACTCCGCCGGACTAGGCACTGTTGAATCTCCCACGGACAGCTCAAATGGCTTGCCACGCAGTAGCATCGCGATAATCAAACCGAGCGGGGGGACAGCGCCAAGAAGCAACCCCAGCTTTTGAGTCTTTCCCTTGTCAATGACTGTGATCAATGTCCCGACGGATATCAGGACAAACGCAAGCGTGGTCGAAACAGTCAACATATGGAAAGAGAACATGTTATCGGCCGTCGGCGCTGTAACAGTTAATGCTTCTCTCAAGTTGTGCTCGTTTCCCGCCAGCCCCCACATGACCAGCATCGGAATCATGCCGCAGACCGCCAGCACCAATCCTCGGTAGGCCGTGGTCCCGACAACCAGCGGCTGCTTCGAGACGTACCAACCGAGCCACGACAGCGCAGTAAACGCAACAACCAGCGTGAGCCCAAACAAGTAAAAGCGAGTTTCACGTTGCCGCTTCTCTAACTCATTAGTAACTCGCATTTTTTCACGGCTCTCTGCGAGTTTCGCGACTCGTGCCCGCTCCCGTTCGTCGTGCACCGGCGGTTGATCCCTCAATTCTTCGTTATTTTGTGATGCCGACACAGAACGCGTGCCTTGAGCGTGCGCGAAGTGCGGCCACGGGCACGACAGGAAGGCAACGGTAAAAACAAAAAACACAATGCGGTGCCTCACCCCTGCCGGAAAACAAGTAATCATTTCGGGGATCCTTCAGGTGTGATGGGGACCGAAATCGCATAACTCGCGTCCGAAACTGCTGTTCGCGGGCGGAAACAATCCCACGATTTTTTCCACAACAAGCATGAGCAGAAACTTACGTGAAATTGCGCATAGGTTGCGCTTGTGGCATTTCGGAGTCGGCAGAGTCGGTGCAAAAATTTGGCCGAGGCGGGGCTCGAACCCGCACGGGATTTTACTCCCACCGGATTTTAAGTCCGATGCGTCTGCCTGTTTCGCCACTCGGCCTTGAGGGCTGAAGATCTAATTGTTGCGTGTTCACCCGAATCTCGCAAGATGTGCGATCAATTCCCATCAATTCCCATCAATTCCCTTCAATTCCTTCAGGCGGGCTGTCGTTTGTGGCAAATCGACTGCGGCTGATGTATCGTTCCCATCTGCGAAGGCGTGGGCGGTGTGATGCCCCGGCTTTTTTGGATTTGCACCTATTGATTTCGGGATCATCGGTATGAAGCAACCTCAGACGAATCGTCGTGATTTTCTCAAGCAGTCGACCCTGCTGGCTGCTGCCGGAAGTACGCTGCCGTTCTTCCCCTGGAGCCAGCCGTCATTCGCCAACCAGTCTGCCAATGCCCGTCCACGCATTGGATGTATCGGCGTCGGAAGCATGGGGACAGGCGATGCACATCAGCACGCCAATTTCGGTGACATCCTGGCCGTGTGCGATGTCGACAGTCGGCATGCCGATCGGGCTAAGAACGACGCGAAACTCGGCAAGGGCATGGCTGACGCCTATGGCGACTATCGAAAAGTTCTGGAACGTAACGACATCGATGTCGTCAGCATTGTGACTCCCGATCACTGGCACGTGAAGATCGCGATCGAAGCCTTGCAGGCTGGCAAGCATGTTTTCTGTCAGAAGCCGCTGACGCTGACTCTCGAAGAGAACCAGTTGATCCGCAATGCCTGCCGCAAGTACAAAGACAAGGTGATGTTCATCGGGACCCAGCAGCGCAGCGACAGCAGCCGGTTTCTGCGAGCAGTCAACATGGTCCAGAAGGGACTGCTGGGGCAGATCAAGACCGTGACCGTTGGGATCAACGGTGGCGATGTGGGCGGCCCCTTCAAGAAGGAAATGCCGCCGGAAGGACTCGATTGGAACATGTGGCTCGGCCAGGCGCCGATGGTCGACTACATCAAGGAACGCTGCCACTATCAGTTCCGCTGGTGGTACGAATATTCCGGCGGAAAGTTCACCGACTGGGGTGCTCACCACGTCGATATCGCGACATGGGCGATCGGTGCCGATCAGGAAGGAATGGGCCCCATCGAGATCGACGGAACCGACGCCAAGCATCCTGTTGAATTCAAGGATGGCTACCCCACGGTTGATGATCGCTACAACTCCGCTCACGACTACGCTGTGAAGTGCAAGTACGAGAACGGAATTGAAATGATCGTCACCAGCCGTGGCGACAACGGAATTCTGTTCGAAGGAACCGAAGGCCGACTGTTCGTCAATCGAGGCAAGATCACGGGCAAACCGATCGACGACAAGATCGATGAGGGCAAGTTCGGTGACGAAGATCTGGTGAAACTCTACAAGGGCAAGCCATTTGAAGGCCACAAGCAGAACTTCTTCCGCTGTATCGCCGAAGGTGGGCTGCCCGTTTCCGACGTATTCTCACACGTGCAGACGATGAACACCTGCCATCTGGCAGCAATTGCGGCACGCGTCGGTCGCGTCATCAAGTGGGACCCGAAGGCCGAAAAGATCGTCGGCGACGAAGTTGCCGCCAAGCTGTTTGCGAGAGAACAGCGCAAGGGCTTCGAGATCCCTCGCGTGTGAGATTTCAGGATTACTGACGAATCTACTTCTGAAGGCTGGTGAGACATGAACGCTCACCAGCCTTTTTTCGTAACCGGCACGCGACTGAGGCGATGCCTGCGACAGCACGACCGATTTTCCTGCTGCGGCACAGGTCGTTTATGGCTGCAGATGCCTTAGAAAGAATTCGGCACGGCGGCGGCGTCCATATGATGATTCGGCTGCACCGTGGCCAGCTCCCGGAATGATCAGCAGATCAAAGTCCTTGTCCGCTTTGACGAGGGCGTTCGCGACCTGCATTGTGCTGGCGGGATCGACGTTCTTGTCCAATTCACCCACGACCAGCATCAGTTTTCCTTGCAGACGTTTGGCCTGAGTGACATTGGATTGCTCTTCGTAGTGAGGCCCGATCGGCCAACCCATCCATTGTTCATTCCACCAGATCTTGTCCATTCGGTTGTCGTGACAGCCGCAGTCAGAGACCGCAGCTTTGTAGAAGTCCCCATGGGCCAACAGAGCTCGAGTGCTGCTCTGGCCTCCAGCGCTTCCCCCGTAAATACCGACGCGAGTCAGATCCATCCAGGGATATTTGGCAGCGGCTGCCCGGATCCACGCGATTCTGTCCGCGAATCCTGAATCCCCCAGGTTCTGCCAGCAGACATCGTGGAAGGCCTTCGACCGATGGCTGGTTCCCATTCCGTCGCATTGCACGACAATGAATCCAAGCTCGGCCATTTCCCGTACCCAGCCGCCGGAAGCGGTGCTGAAGGATTTGGGAACAAACGCACTGTGTGGGCCTGCGTAAATGTATTCAATGACGGGATACTTTCGCGCCGGGTCAAAATCCGTCGGCCGATAAATGACACCGTAAATGTCCGTCGTTCCGTCACGTCCTTTTGCGACAAACGGTTCTGCAGCTTTCCATCCCGTCGCCAGCAGTTCGGTCCAGTTGGCTTGCTCCAGGTCACAAACGAGCGATCCATCCGCACGCCTCAGTTGATTCACGGGTGGAAGGTCGACGCGCGACCACGTGTCGATAAAGAACTTCCGATTGGGAGACCACTGGATCGAATGAGTTCCGTCTCCTTCTGTCAGGATGACCAGACCCTGACCATCAAAGTTGATGCGACAGAAATGAACGAAGTACGGATCCTGCCCGGGGCGAATTCCACCGGCTCGAAACCAGATCTGCCGCGATTCTTCATCCACATGATCGACTCCCCGAACAACCCATGATCCGCTGGTGATCGGATTCTTGACTTTGCCCGTGACGGCATCGATCAGCCACAGGTGATTCCAGCCACTCCGTTCCGACATCCAGAGCAATTCACGTGTCGTGTTCAGCCAGTGCTCGTATTGTTTACTGCTGTAACAGAAAAACGTCGGGCATGTTTCATCAACAATTGCGGTCGCCTCGCCCGTTTCGGCATTCACACCGATGATGCGAAAGACCTGGTGCCCACGCTGATTGTAGGGAAATGTGAAGCGACTGGAGTCATGTTCCCAGCGGATCGGAATCTGGTGATCCACTTCGAATGGGTTGGGAAAAAGGGAATTATCGATCGGAATCTGCCGTGCCGTAGCAACATCGAAAAGCTGCGGTCGGGGATGTGGCAACACATCGCCAGGCTTGAAGTAGTCGTAGGTGATGACTTTAGGCTGAAGTTGGTCTCGGGGTGATGACTCAACCAGAGTGACCTTCCGCTCAACGACAGGCTTTACTCGCACTCCAGCAAACTTACGCGAATCGGGGGACCAGGCGGTCTGAGGTGTATACCGATCCTCTTCGGTCCCGTCACGAGTCAGTTGAGTTTCATTGCCGCTGGATGTCTCGACCAGCCACAGATTGAAGTCTTTAACGATCACGCGCCACTTCCCGTCGGGCGAAAGATTCTGCCCTGGGGCACGCGGTCTGTCTGGATTCCGGTTAGCAGTCGGAAGCGGCTTGTCCGCAGCCGTGATTTCGGCAGTCAGTGGCAGGTCTTCAGCTTCGAATGCTGCGATCGTTTCCCCCTTCTGATTCACCACAACCCAGACATGGCCGGAATAAGTGTGCTGAGCATGCTCTGCCCCAGGCGGTACCTTCCCATAGCTGACTCGCTCTCCATCTGTTGAGAGCCAGAAGACTTCCACTGGTCCTTCGGAGCGATTAGCGAACGTGATCTGCGAATCACTGCCGGTCCGTTGCGACGCTCGCGGAATGCGACCGAGCTTTTTGCCAGCGACTGGAGCAGCGGGCTTTGATTCTTCGAGTCGCAGTTCGCCGGCTGGCAGACCAAAACTCCAGCGTTTGCCTCGCAGTTGGAACTTCAATTCTTTTCCGTCCGAGGAGAAATCGAGATTCTCCAGCGTCAGGTTTTCGAAATGAATTCCTTTTTCGCCGGCCGACGTCAGTGCCTCAGCCAGTTTCTTGTGATCAAATGCCACCGCGCGCGTTCCCGCAGCGGCGTCGACCATCACATACTCGTACGCAGTCGCTCCAGTCTGAACGCGATACCAGAAACGCGTATTACCGGGTAACCAGTTCGGTTTGACTTCGGCTCGAAAGACCTTGTTCGCAAATCGACCTCGCAGGTTCTCGACGCGTTCGTAGGCAGGGTGAGCCGCACTGACGAGGCCACTCAAACCCTGAAACAGAATCACTCCGATTGCAAATCGGCTCATGAAGTTCAGCCTTTGTCAAATTGCAGCAACGCATCGTGGAGTGTTTAACATTCCCGATGTCAGTACATCAGTGTTCCCGCCCGTCGTAGACAGACTGGCAGGCGTCAACGAAAAATCGGGATGGCGACATCAATCAGGCGGTAACGAGCGAAGCCCAATCACGCGTCCCTCGTGACCGCATCAGATTGGCTTCATCGTCGTTGACGAAGACTTCTTTGACGGGATCGAAATTCAGTTTTCGCTTCAGAATCCACGCGATTGCTGCCGCATGACAGGCAATGTGAGAACGTCGCATCACGTCTGGATTGGCCGCTGTCTGTTTACGAGACCGGATGCAATCGAAGAAGTTTCGAGCATGTGCCGAAACGTCCAGCCCACGCACTCGCTTGCTGGCTTCAGGCACATCCTTCTGCAGCGATTCCGGTTCGACCACAATTTCGCCTTCATCACCCGTTTCCACCCAGCCGCCTTCGCCAATGAATCGGACGGGACAGGTTCCCAATCGGGTGATGTAATGCGGAGCTCGATCACCGAACGGGGTTGGCAGGAAGTCGATAATCAGCTTCACGCCGTTGGCATATCGACAAACAATATCTTTTTCCGTTGGTTCGTATTCGATAGGCATCGTGTCGTCTGCACGATTGGCCCATTGGCAGAGATCCACCGTGTGAGCGCCCCAGTCGAGCAAGCGTGCGCCCGAGTCAAAGTCCCACTGACCTCGCCATTTCCCATCAACGTACTGCTGATTGAATGGTCGCCATGCCGCAGGGCCCAGCCAGAGGTTCCAGTCGACGACGTCTCGCGCTGGAGTCGGCTGTGCCGGAAGCCATGTGTTGTCGAGAGTCGGGATGTAGACGGATGCATGCATCGTCTGGAGTTTGCCCAGTTTCCCGGAATGCACCCATTCCACTGCCTGCTGGAAATTGGGAACGCTGCGCCGTTGAGTCCCCGCCTGGAAGATTCGCTTCTCACGGTGCATCGTATCCGCCAGTTCCTGGCAGGCTGCGATTGTGATCCCGCAAGGCTTTTCGCTGTAGACATCTTTTCCCGCTTTTGCTGCCAGGATCGAAGCGGCGGCATGCCAGCGATCACCTGTTGCAATCAGTACGGCATCAATGTCCTTGCGATCCAGCAGTTCACGAAAATCTCGGTACAGCTTCAGATCGCCGTTCCCGTAATGTTGATCGACCAGTTTCTTGCCCGCATCGCGACGACTGGCTTGAACGTCGGCTATGGCGACACAGCGGATATCCTGAAACGGCAGCATCGCCTTCAGGTCGTATGTACAGCGAGGTCCAATCCCGATGATGCCGAGCGAAATTTTTTCGTTCGCCGAGGTGTTGCCATCGCGTCCCAGCACGTGGGCGGGGACATACGTTGCCAGCGAAGCCCCTGCTGCGATACTGCCCAGAAGAAACTCTCGCCTCGAATTACTGACCGGCCCCATGACAACCTCCTGATGTGTGACAAGGTGAAATTAACGTGGTGAGTCTGAGTGAATCTGGTGTCAGATCAGTTCCGAAGTGGTGCCGTTGCTGTCGGCAAACTTTTCGGTCGGAACGTCCATTTTCTGGGCCATCGTCAGCAGCAGATTGCTGAGGTGTGCCTTCGAGTTCACGGGGTTATGACAGATGGCATAATGCTTGGCATGATTATCGAGATCGTACGTGTATCCCTCGGTTTTGGCTTTCGCGTTGAAGTCAATGTGCCTGCCATGCTTCAGACCAAGGCCGCCGCCCCCTGCCAGAATGATTGGCAGGTTCGCGTTCCCGTGACTGTGGCCAAAAGCCATACCGCTTCCGTACAAGGCCATTGTCGAATCAATCAGCGGTCCGTCAGCGTCCTTCACCTGACTCAATCGGTCCAGGAAGTATGCAAACTGCTGAATGTTGAACGTGTCGCTGGCCGTCAGGTCCTGCATCAACTTGGGGTTGGCATTGTGATGTGACAGCGAGTGACGATCCTGCTTCACTCCAATCTCTGGCACCGCCGGGCCCGTCCCTTCGTTGCCGGTGCTGAAGGTTGCCACTCGCGTCAAATCGGTCTGGAACGACAGCACGATGATGTCGTACATCGTCCTGAGATACTCCCCGAGTCGTTCGAGCGAAATGTCTCGATTGAGGCGCGACTGATCTGCCGGATCAATCTTGGGACGCGGAGTGTCGAGCCACTTGTCGGCTCGTTGAGTTCGGATTTCGACTTCGCGGACCGATGTCAGATACTGATCGAGGCGTCCGCGATCATCGGTTCCTAACTGGTCGCCGAGTGAACGAGCTTCTCCGAGAATTGCATCAAGGATACTGCCGCGTCGTTGCAGACTTCGTCGCTGCTTGGCCGTGCCGCCTTGGGGTTCCTCGAACAACTCGCGAAAGACAATACTCGGATTTCCCTGAGCGGGAAGCTGAATACCGTCAGGACTGTAGGCGAGCGAATGCCCCTGATTGCTCAATTCCAGTGACGAAAATCGCGTTTGTGGTGCCGTCACTTGGGCCATCAACTGATCAACCGAGATCGTATTACGCTCGGACTGCCCGATCTTGCCACCCGTCAGCCAGATGGAACTGCAGTTATGATGGTGCCCCAGTCCATGCGGGTGATACAGGCCGCTGATCGGAGTGACTCGATCCCGAAACTTTTCCAGAGGCATCAGCGACTTCGAGAACTTGTAGTCGGCACCAGATTGAGTGATCTGGAAGTCGATCGTGTTCACACCGTTCGGCAGATAGATAAAGACACTGCGTTTGGGCCGTTTGATGTCGGCGGCGTTCAGCGGCTTCATGCAGTCCAGCAAGGGGAGCGCCAGCGAGACACCAATTCCTCGCAACACGTGACGTCGATTCATCAACCAGCGTTGAGTGAGGAACTGAGCCATGAGCTTCCTTTATCGAGTCGACTGATTTCTGACATCTGCGTTGCTGCTTCATTACCAGCCGCAACCCCGGTATCATAACCGAAGCCCTTCCTGTGGCTCCAGTGGGAACACGGGATTCGTTTGACGCATTTCGATAGACCTGTTTTTTACGGAAGAAAAGCAATGTGGCGTTCGTTTCTGACGGTGGCAGCGATTTTGGTAATGGGAATCGCAGCAGAAGCTGCTGTGAAGACAAAGCAGGTCACGTACAAACATGGTGATCTGGAATGCCACGGATTTCTGGCATGGGACGATTCGATCGAAGGACCTCGGCCAGGCGTTCTGGTTTTCCATGAATGGTGGGGACTGGATGCCTACGCCAAGCGTCGAGCCGAAATGCTGGCAAAGCTCGGTTACATCGCTTTCGCGGCGGATATGTACGGTGAAGGGAAGACGGTCAACCATCCCAAGGATGCGGGTGAGATGGCAACCAAGGTGCGTTCTAATGTGGACGACTGGCGCAAGCGAGGTCTGACGGCTCTCGAAGTTCTGACGTCACAGCCGGAATGCGATAAGTCCAAAGTGGCGGCGATCGGCTACTGCTTCGGTGGTTCAACGGTCCAGCAACTGGCGTTCGCCGGCACCGATTTGAAGGCGGTCGCCAGCTTCCATGGTGGCCTCGTCCAGCCAACCCCTGAACAGGTGAAGGCGACCAAATCTCGAATCCTGATCTGCAACGGTGCCGATGACAAATTCATTCCCGAAATGGCGATCAAGTCGTTTAAAGAATCGCTCGACAAGGGCGAAGCGAAGTACGAATTCATTTCGTACCCGGGAGCCCGCCACAGTTTCACCGTCCCCGACGCCGACAGCCACGGAATTGACATGTTGAAGTACAACAAGGAAGCGGACGAAAAGAGCTGGGCCGACATGCAGAAACTTTTCAAATCGGCACTGGGGAAATAGCGCCGAAATCGGATAGCCCCATCAGCCGGTAAGCGCTACCGCCTGTTGATTTAATTTGCTTTGGCATTGTGAAGCAGGTTTTCTCATACCCGCCATTATCTGTGTCATCTGTGAAATCCGTGGTTGCAAAATCTGACCACCGATGTCACGGACCATCGCAGGATCGGGTGTACGGTTTGAAGAGGATTGGATCATCAGCCGGTACGCGCTAGCGTCCGGTTCTCTACGATCCACCCGCAGTCTCCGCAGGGCAGGCAGGCTGGGTCGAAGAGAATGTGACGCTTCAATTGAAAGTCCGATGCCGGGGCTGCGTGCCCTCCAAAGGGTCTGCCCCCTTTTACCACGAGCGGCTACTACAAGACTCCATGCGAAAGGTGCCACGACACACCAAGGATACCCCGACATTCAGGGATATCCGCCCAATCAGGGGTGCCACGATTTTGGAGTCTTCGACAAGGTCGTGCCGATTTCAAGTTCGATCGTGTTGTTGAATCCATAGGAGGTTCCGGTCGTCATCATGCCATGGCGACCGAAACAACATGAAGAGCGACTATCAGCCCTTTTTCAGCCAGGCCGGGCCCATCTGCTAGACCCCAGATTTTTACACAGCCACATTTCGACTGAACCAAACCTTACTTTGTTGATCAGAATTGATTAAACAGAAAACCCACCGAATGACAAAAAACGATTTTCAACTCAACTGGTGCCGAAACCAGTTCCCGGCCCTGAAACGCATCGTCAACGGGCATCCCGTTGCCTTTTTCGATGGCCCCGGAGGTAGCCAGGTCCCTCAAGGTGTCATCGATGCCGTCGGTCATTATCTGGCCCATACCAATGCGAACCGAGGAGGGCAGTACGCGACGGCTCAGGAAAGCGATGAACTGCTGGAATCGGCACATGCGACGGTCGCGGATTTCGTTGGAACATCACACGCGGAATCCATCGTCTTCGGTGCGAACATGACGACGCTGACATTCGCACTCAGTCGCGCGATCTCAAAAACCTGGCAAGCCGGCGATGAAATCGTGGTGACTCGACTCGATCACGACGGCAATGTGACTCCATGGGTGCTGGCCGCCCGTGATGCGGGAGTGACCGTAAACTACGTCGATTTTCATCGAGCGGATTGCACGCTGGATCTGCAGGACTTCGCCGCCAAACTGACACCTCGTACAAAACTGGTGGCAATCGGATGTGCCTCGAACATCGTAGGGACGATCAATCCGGTTGAGAAACTCTGTCAGCAGGCTCATGCGGTTGGTGCGCAGGTCTTTCTGGATGCCGTTCACTATGCTCCTCATGCATTGCCGGATGTGACCAGCTGGGGTTGCGACTGGCTGGCATGTTCCGCCTACAAGTTTTTCGGGCCACATGTTGGCGTCTTGTGGGGGCGGCCGGAATTGCTGAAGAGCCTGACGCCGTACAAGCTGCGGCCCGTAACGGAAACGCTTCCCGGACGATGGATGACGGGAACGCAGAATTTTGAGGGAATTGCCGGTACGAAAGCGGCCGTTGACTATCTGACAGAACTCGGTCGTCAGGTTGGCGGTCCGGCAGATTCGCGCCGCAAGTTACTGGAATCGGCCTACGCCGCGATTGGCGACTACGAACGCCAACTCGCCTCTCGCCTGATTGAGGGCCTGGTGGAGATTCCACAACTCACCGTCTACGGCCTGACCGATTTGCAGAGGGTTGGCGATCGAACCCCGACCGTCAGCTTTGTGCACAAGAAGATGCCTGCGATCGAGTTGGCTGCAAAACTGGGCCAGCAGGGTTTATTTGTCGGGCACGGCAATTTTTATGCTCTGCAGGTCTCAGAAGCCTTCGGCCTCGAACCCGCGGGCGTCGTACGCGTGGGGTTGATGCACTACAACTCACATTCGGAAATTGATCGACTGCTGACTGCGATCGAGTTACTTTAGGAGTACTGCCTGTCGAGCGTGGTCGCCCATGACACGTCACAACCTTCGCGAACAAAGACTGTGAACGAACGCCCCCCAAATCATCGAGCGGCGAAGCAACTGACTAAGCGTTGGTTAACGCTGGTCTTCATGGTTTGGATTCTCTTGAAATGTGTTGGACACGTGATGATGGTCAACGGGCCCTGGGGTCCGCGAGTCGGTGGCATGTTGCCAAATCGCCATGAAATCTATTTTCAGGCCCGGCCGGTTGGAGGGGAAACGGATGATCGACTGATCTGGATTTCCCCGTCAGGTCAAACTCAACACTTCTGGGTCGATCAGATACATGCAGGGTTTGGCTATGTCACGCTCAAATATATCGACAACGGCAATCGAGTCTGGGTCGAATCCGACGGAAAGGTTGGCGCCTCGATCGACTTGGTGACTTCAGATTTTCGAGCCGAGAGTCAACATCAACATCTCTGGGCAGTGATGGGGGACGGTACAAAACTGGCCTCGGGAACCACTGGAAGCATCTTGTGGCTTCTTTGTCCGTGGTAACGAAGGCCTGTGTGGTCTCACAGAGAAATCCGCCACCTAAGCATGCCAGATCCAAAATCCCTCAAAGTTGGCGACAGGATCGATTTATTGCCATTCCTCCCGAGTCGGAGGGTTGGCATGAGGAAAGCGTTGCCTTTCTGAAAGCGATGATTTGCAGAACGTGGCCATCAAGAATACTCAGCATTGATGAGTCCGGATTTACGTGGATCAAAGCTCTGATCAAGCATCGAGGGAAATGGAATTCTCATTATTGGATGATTACGGACTCGACGAGTTGGCGTCAGGTTGTCCGCCGAAAATAGCCAGTAACACAATTGCAGGTCTGTGCGGACCAAAGTGCCGTGATTGGGGTTGGCTGGTCGAGGCCTGAAAATTATACTCCCCGCGCCGATGGGAATGTCGGCTGGTCTGAAAGTGGTTCGCCACAGCATGGAGGCTTCGCGTGAACAAGGTTCTTGTCGCTGGTGTCGATACAGTTGTCGGAGGCAACGTTGCTGTTTGTCTGGCACGGACGCACGCAGTGACAGGTGTGTCACTTTCCGAGGCAATTTCGCTGAAGGGATGCGATCTGGAAAAACTGCCTGGATCGAGTCTGGGCGATGTCGAGCAATTGATCAGGCGAGTCAAACCGCAGCAGGTGATATTCTGCGGAGCCGGATCGCGAACGGGCTGGGAAAGTTCGAGCCAGCCGACCGATGCCGATGTTCAGCAGGCATCGAACTGGATTCGCGCCACCCATCAGACGGAAACACACCTGACATTGATTTCTTCCGGGGCGATTTTCACCGGCCCGTGGATGTTTCATTCCGAAAACAGCCAGAGCTTCTGTCCCAGTCCGGCCGCGCAGCGCCTGATTGCGATCGAAAAGGAAGCGGAAGAACTTTGCCCCGACGCTCTGATTGTCCGAACACACGCATTCGGGTGGACACCCGGTGGCAAGCAGGGATGGCTTGAGACTCTGCTGCAGCAGATGGAACAGGGAAACGCCAAGGGCATCGACCTCTTCCGGTATGGATCGCCGATTCTTGCCTCTGAGCTTGCTGAGATCATTTCCAAAGCCTGGGGAGCAGGACTTTCCGGAGTTTATCACATCGCAGGTGCGGAACGATCCAATCTGTTCCAGTTCGTACAGCGATTGTCTCATTACTTTCAGTTACCGCTGCCTGCTGCACCGGTTGGCGAGTTTCTGGTAGATCGACCAACAGGCTACGGCTGCGGCGAGACATCCCTGCAGACTCGCAAAATTCGGCGAGCCCTTCACGTCGTGCTTCCAATGCTGGAAGAGAGTGTACTGAAACTGTTCCAGCAACATGCTGACGGATACCGCAGCCGATTGACGGGCCGTTCGATCGTTCCTGACAGTCGAGTCGCTTAGCAGCCCGTGGCAAAAGGATCAGATCGGTCTGCCCCTCTCCGAGGGTGGCCACGGTTGCCCGTCAGCGGGCTATCGGGGTGGCGCAGCCAGAGGAAGTTTTCTTCACTGAACCCGCTGGATCGGTACCAACGGATCGATGCCACTCGTACCATCGAGCAGAGCTCCACTTCCAATCTGTCGTAGAGTAACCAATCCGGCACGAACTGGATCCTCGTGCATATATTGCAACTTCTCCATCAGCGTTTCTTGTTCGTAGATTTCAAACGCATAGTTTTTGGGCTGCCAAAAGCGGTCTGCCTCTGGGGGGCGGCTGAATAGTTGGGTGAAGTCTGGCGATACCAGGCAACCACACCAGCGCGTGAATGTGTTCGGGCATAATCACAAACCCGACGTAACGAGCCTGGTCTTGTTCGAGCACTACGTTCAGCCAACCCAGCAGAATCCGTTTGGCGTGATCGTGATTCAAAAGTCTACGGCGACGAAAGATGGAGAATGTGACAAAGTGTACAAACAGCTGGTCATCAATAGCTCGCCGGTTGTTGCCAAGCAGAGAATTCTGAACAAACTCCGTTGAAATCACAACTTCCTTTGGCTACGCCACCCCGGTAGGCTCAAGGCAGTCAACCGGGGTCACCCAGCGTTTATTTCATGAAGTCATGAACAAGTGGGACAGGTCGTACAGGCCCATTTATGCCATTCGAGACCGCAGCTGCCGTTTTACCCCATCACTCGAGGCCAAGGCGACTGGCTAGGTCTTACATCGTACGACTCATGCATACGCTACCTT
>CAXBSB010000201.1:0-14465 GCA_963977965.1 uncultured Schlesneria sp. | reverse complement strand
AAGCGAAGACGCTTCGGCAGCGTGCTGCTGAGCATCAATTGGGTCAGCAAATCAATCTCGACGCTCTGACTCTGTTGGTTCGACGCTAAGTCGATCAATCCGAGATTGGCAAGCGTGGTGCGTGTCATTTGTTTCGACACACGATGGCGACGCTGATGCACGACAACGGGGCGGACATTCGCTTCATCCAAGCCATGCTCGGACATTCCAAGCTGACGACCACGGAAATCTATACGCAGGTCAGCATCAAGAAGTGTGAAAGAGATTCGCACAGCCACGCATCCCGCCCGCTTGATAGGCGACAACGAGCCGAAGAAACGTAAACGAAAGCCAAAGACAACCGGATCCGAGTGAAAGATGGCACCCGTAGCGGAAGGCAAGACCGAACCGGACTCGATACAATAGACGCCATCCCGCTTCGACAAGCGGGGCTTTGCTCGTTTGCTCGCAGTCACTTCGGCGAAAGCGTCCATCTGGGCAAAGGCAAAAGGTAAACCAAAACACGCATCAGGGAACTTGCTCAGAAAATGGAGGATGGCATCGGCCAACGCTGGCGATAAGCGGATGACAGCATCGGGAGTTGCGATGAGCTTGGCTACGACAGGCTGCAGTGTTTTTGTTGCTTCAAACAGCGTTCCGCGCTGAATGTCAGTAACCACGGATGTCTTTGTCTTTTGTCTGGAATGGAGTCGATTGTGAAATTGCTGATTGTTGGTGGTGTGGCAGGTGGTGCATCAGCGGCCGCGCGAGCGCGTCGGTTGTCAGAAGACGCTGAAATCATCCTGTTTGAGCGTGGTCCTGATGTGTCGTTTGCCAATTGCGGTCTTCCCTATTACGTCGGTGGCAAGATTGCCGATCGCAACAAGCTGCTTGTGACCACACCAGATCGCTTACGCTCGCGGTTCCGGCTGGACGTTCGGACCTCGTCGTCAGTGGAAGCGATTGACCGAGTCGCCAGGACCGTTCGTGTCCGCGAACTGTCGACGGGGCGCGAATACGTCGAATCGTACGACAAGCTGATCCTCGCTCCCGGGGCCGCTCCGCTAACACCCCCGATTCCTGGCATCGATCTTCCGGGCATCTTTACGCTACGTAATCTGCAGGATGTTGATCGTATCAAGTCAGTTGTCACGAGTGGAATCAAGCAAGCTGTCGTTGTAGGAGCAGGCTTCATTGGCCTGGAGCTCGTCGAAAATCTTGTCGACTTGGGAATCTCTACAACGCTTGTGGAACTGCAGCAGCAGGTTCTGCCACCGCTGGATCATGAGATGACGACTCCGATCGTCGAAAAGCTGCGAGCGAAAGGGGTGAATCTGTTCCTGGGCGAAAGTGCCGACGGGTTTGAGAAGTCGGCCGACGGGATCGTCGTCAGGTTGAAATCGGGGAAAACTCTTCCGGCTCAGATTGTCATCCTTGGTATCGGTGTTCGACCGGAAAATCGATTGGCAACAGAAGCAGGCCTGGAACTCGGTGTTCGAGGGGCTATTCGCGTCAATGGATCGCTGCAGACTTCTGATCCCGATATCTACGCTGTGGGGGACGCGATCGAGATTCAAGACTTTGTGCTGGAGGCCCCAACGATGATTCCACTGGCGGGCCCGGCAAACCGTCAGGGGCGAATGGCCGCAGATCACGTGTTTGGCAGGTCTGTTCAGTACCGTGGCTCGCAGGGAACGGCGATCGTCGGCGTGTTCGAATTAACGGCAGCAATGACAGGTGCCTCCGAAAAGTCGTTGATTCGAGCCGGAAAGGCATTTCGGAAGATCTACGTCCATCCTGCCAATCACGCCGGCTACTATCCGGGGGCAGAGCAGATGACGTTGAAGCTGCTGTTTGACCCAGTCACCGGAAAAGTTCTTGGAGGACAGGGTGTTGGCGGCAACGGCGTCGATAAACGGATCGATGTCATTGCCGTTGCAATACAGGCCGGACTGACAGTGTTCGACCTCGAACAGGTGGAACTCGCGTATGCCCCTCAATACGGTTCGGCCAAGGATCCAATCAACATGGCGGGCTTCGTTGCCGCCGGCTTGATCCGCGGAGATCACCCGCAAGTCGATGTCGAATCGATTTTGAAGATGCCGGTCGACCAGCGTCCGATGCTGCTGGATGTTCGAACGTCACAAGAGTTCTCTCAGGGACAGATTCCGGGAGCAATCAACATCTCTGTCGACGAGCTGCGTGATCGACTTGGCGAACTTCCTCGGAACCGTCCCATTGCCGTTTATTGCCAGGTCGGACAACGCGGCTATATTGCCACTCGAATCCTGATGCAGCGAGGTTTTGACGTCGTCAATATCGGTGGTGGTTACAAGACGTATCGTTTGTTTGCTGGCCAGGGAACCTGACCCGTCTCGCGCCTGTGGTAAAAGGGGGCTGTCCCTCTCAGGGTATTTAGCGCCCGTTTGAAATCATTTCTGAACACATCGTTGAAAGGGCACCCGTGCTTCATTCATTGCATCGAACACTTCCGGCAATTCTATTGTTCACGTCGTCCCTGTTCTGGACAGCGACGAGTGACGCTGCAGACGACATTACGCGGGTCTTCATCCTCGCGGGCCAGTCCAACATGGTTGGTGCCGACGCAAATACGGAGCGGATTGATGACTACCCAGAATTCCGTGGGGCTGGTGCTCCTCAAGAAGACGTTCTTTATTCGTACATCATGGGGAATGGTGACGAAGCGTCGAAGGGATGGGTTGCACTCAAGCCGCTTCGCTCATTCGGGCCGGAAATCACATTCGCGCGGCGCGTTCGCAATCAGGCGAAAGTGCCCTGTTGCGATTATTAAATCGGCAGTCGGAGGGACAACTGTCGCGTTCGACTGGAATCCTGACGCACCTGAGAAAGGGCAGAAACTGTATCCACGGACAATCCAGTTAGTCCGTGATTCGCTGAAAAACCTGAAAGAACGGGGGATCAAGTACCGACTCGAAGGGGTTCTATGGCATCAGGGCGAAAATGACATGCTCGACCGCAACTTGTACAAGCAATATGCCGAAGGACTGACGAAACTGATCGCACGCTTTCGCACTGACCTTAACGCTCCCGATTTGAAGTGGTACATCGCCGAGGTGAGCGAGAAAGGGATCTGGGGCATGGATCACCGCAGCAACCTGGGAATTCTGCACCAGCAGCAGCAACAGGTCCTGAAGGCCGATCCACTTCTGCGCTGGGTACCGACATCGCACCTGGCATTTGAAGTCATGGGGAGCGGGCAGCCTCACTATCATTATGGGACTCAGGGCCAGTTGCAGATGGGCGAAGCGTTTGCGGCAGCCTATCTGCAGGAAATCGGAAATCCAGTCTCAACAGTTGATCGACGCTTTACCGGGGAACTGCCAGTTCCTTCCAAAGGCCGAGTTCGACTCTTCGCGCTGGTCGGTCAACGCAACATGGAAGGTGAGGATTCTCATGTTTCCGAGATCCAGAAGTTTCCTGAGTTCGTAGCACTGACCAAAGATCAGGACAAAGTCTTGTTTCGATATTCGTTAGGCGGCGGCGTTCGAACATCGCCAGACTGGGAACGTCTGGGGCCAGTCGATTTTCTCGGCAGCTTCGGTCCGGAACTGAGTTTTGGTGCGAGTCTCCGTAAAGCAGTCGATGCGAATGAAGGAATCGCAATCGTGAAGTTTACGCATAGTGGCGCACAAGGCCCCGACTGGTCACCACTCGGAACCGCTGAAACTCATCGAAGCCTGTATCCGAAGCTCGTTTCATTTCTGAATGACGCTCAGGCCGATCTGAACGGTCGAGGTTACTCGTGCCAGTTGGAAGGCCTCTTCTGGCACACGGGAGAAAACGATACGTATTTCCATCCATACCTCAAGAACAATGCCAAATCGCTGAAGCAATTGATCGAACAGCTTCGCACCGACATCAAAAGCCCCAGCATACCAGTGTTCATCACGGAGCAGCACAAAAACGCCCCGTGGCGAAACATGGACGAGATCAATGCCGGTCTGAAATCGATGGCTGAATCAACACCCGGTGTAGTCATCATCGAAACATCACAATTGCCTCACGCCAAGAACCACTTCGGGACTGAAGGGACGTTGCGTCTCGGTCAAGCGATGAGTGATTCCTATCTGAAGTGGAAAAGACGGTGAGCATCGCGGGCGCGTTCTGATGGACGTCCTACCACACTTTAAGTCTGATCATCAAAGATTCATCAGTTTCGTCCCACAAACCGTGACGGCGGGAAGTGCGCGCATTGATCCAACAGAGCGCCACTCAACGCGGGTAACGATTTTGGCAGCGTCTTATTTGCGGTCGCCAGAATCTCACACGACGAGCATGGCTATCATACGACGCTGAAGGCGTCGCAGGCTGTAGCCGGGGGTCGGAGCGAAGCTTCGCCCCCCGGATCGAGGAACACGCCAACACACAGCATCCTGAAGGGTTGCCAGATCGCGTCGTATTGAACGAATTCGCGACCTCAAGAGCGTGTCACTCATGAGTTCCCTCAACCGGGATTTGAGAGAACTCAATCACAAAACGACGTGTTCCGATTCTATCTTCGTTAGCCGTGAAGTCGAGTTTTCTGGCATCCCTTCAGGATGCTGTTACCAAGGCGATTCCGTTCCGGGGGTTTCCGCTTCGCTGCAACCCCCGGCTACGATCTGTGATCGCTTCGCGATCAAGATTATTGTTCCAAATCTCACGATTTCACCGACGAATATCGTTGCCCACGTTGAGCGCCACTGCGCCACTCGTGCGTTCGTTGTCATTAGCGATGAGTTTCGTCCTGCACGCCAGACCGCTACCATCTAAGATGTTTGATGTGTTGTGTCGCTGTTCATCAGAAATGGAAACTCACATGCCACGGAGCCAATCAATGTCGGGGGCTTGCATTCGAAAACTTCTGATCTGCGGGGTTCTTGGCGTTGCCAGCATGGTGGCGCGAACTCTTGTGGCCGCTGATCCCGTGGATCTGGGGGGCGTCACCGAGAAGCACGAAATGATTCCGATGCGCGATGGGGTCAAGCTGTCTGCCTACATCTACACGCCGCCGGGTGAGGGTCCATGGCCTGTTTTGCTTGAGCAGCGTTATGCCAACTCGAATGACCCCAATACCCGGAAGTCATTCGCAAAGCTGGCGAGCGGTGGATATGTCACAGTCCTGGCCAACTTCCGTGGATCGCAGCTTTCAGAAGGTGTCTGGCGAGGTTACCGCGCATTGGCCTGGGGGGAACAGAAGGATGGGTATGACCTTGTCGAGTGGTTGGCAAAGCAGCCGTGGTCGACAGGAAAGATCGGGACGTTTGGAAGTTCTCAAGCAGGATTCGCCCAGAACTTTCTCGCCGTGACACAGCCGCCGCACCTGAAAGCCCAGTACATGATCGATACCGGGTTAAGCCTGTTTCACGAAGGGTATCGGATCGGTGGAGTGACTCGCCCTGAGCGATTCAAATCTCTCGATAAAGTGGCTCGCGTTCCCGAGCACAACCGTGAGTTACTCGCCGAGTGGTTTCGGCATCCGACCTACGACAGCTACTGGGCCGATGAAGACTGCACTCGTTTTTACGACAAGATGAATGTCCCCTGCTTTACTGTCGGAAGCTGGTACGACTTCATGTGCGTCGGTTCGGTCGACAGCTATGTTGGTCGGCAACACCGCGGCGGACCAGGCTCGCTGGGAACTCAGCAACTGTTGATCGGACCATGGCTGCACGGTCGTTTCAAAGAGACCAACAAGTCCAACGAAATGGAGTATCCCGAGAACGCCAAATTTGCGATGGATGCTCATATGCTCCGCTGGTTTGATTTTCATCTGAAGGGAATCAACAACGGGGTGACGCAGGAACCGACTGTACGCTATTACGTCATGGGAGCACTGGGCGAAGCCGGGGCTCCCGGAAACGCCTGGAAGACGGCTGCAGACTGGCCGATCGCATCACGCCCGACCCCCTATTTCCTGCATGCCGACAAGTCGCTCAGTACGAACGCGTCGTCCTCGGAAGACGCCAGCGTCAACTGGAAAGCAGACCCGCTGCATCCCGCTCCTATCCCGACCATCGCTTTCCCTGGAGCCAAAGATGCTCGCGAATTCGAGAAGCACCCGGATGTTCGGACATTTACAACAGATGTCCTAGCGGATGCGGTCGAGTGGACTGGGAAAATCCAGGCCGAACTGTATGTCTCGTCAGATGCACGCGACACCGACTTCATTGTCCGTATCAGCGATGTTTATCCCGACGGGCGATCGATTCTGATCATGGACTATGTCCGACGAGCCCGCTATCGCGACGGCTACGAACGCGAAGTCTTCATGCAGCCTGGCCAGATTTACAAGGTTGCCTTCGATGTCGGATGGCTGAGCCAGATTTTCAACAAAGGACACCGGATTCGCGTCACTGTTGCAAGTACCGGGGCTCCATTCTACGAGCCAAACCCGAATACGGGTGAACCGCTGACCATCGATTTCCCGACAAATCCTGTCGTGGCCAACAACACGTTGCATGTCAACAAGAACAATGCATCGCGAATCCTGGCCCCTGTGATTCCTGCGAAGTAATTGATTTCAGAAGATTTCGCAGTATCAACGAAAACGGGGCACGTCTTTGACGTGCCCCGTGCATTTCATTCTGGGCATTTCATCCCTGAAAATCAGGGATGATCAGCCATCTCGAGAATCACTTCTTGACCGGGATGCCGAAGTCGCCACCCAGGTTACGCCACATCGAATGCACATGGTTCGCGTTGTTTTGAGTGTTGTTGTACTCAATCACAAATGTTGGGCCCTGGACACGGTAATGATGGGCTTCGTGCAGTTCGCTCAGTCCGTACCACGCGAAATGGAGCTTGTCGATTCCAGCAGCGTTGATGGCCGCACGTCGTTCCTGTTCGATTTCTGACGGAAGATTCTTCAGGTATTCGCTCAACAGTTCCTGAATCAGCTTTTTCTGATCTTCGGACATCTTGGCATAAGGCAGGCCGACAGGATCGGCAACGACAGCTTGCGTAACGTTTGGTCCAGGAACTTCCCCAGGAGCTTCTTTGCTGATCCAGCAGAGCTTCTGCTGTTCTGGCGTGCAGAGTTTCAGGACCTGGCGAGCAATATCTTCTTCAGGTCCCAGCACGCGGATCTGTCGCCCCTTGCCAGCATCAACCGTTCCCGGATTGGCACCGAAGAATTCGGGTGTGCTGGAGATGACCTTTCCGTCCTTGATCGTAAAGTTCAGCGAAATGTGATGGCCTTCCAGTCGCCATCCCCAATCCCCCTTATCGGCTGGTTCACCAAACACACTCAGGTAGTACTTGCCCGGATCGCGTCGATCCCGTCGAGTCGCTCGATCGCCACCTTCGAGCAGATACAGCAATTCTTCAAGACTCATCACATTCAAAGTCTGATCATATCCCGCTTCTGAAAGACCACTGCGGATGAACGCATGCGCCGCCTTCAGAGCTTCTCCTTCAAGCGCCTTCAAAGGCAGGCCTTTGCGTGGGCGAGGAATGAAGTGCCAGTTCAGGCGTTCTGGGTCATCAAATTTGAATGTCGCTTCGGTACGTTGAGCCGGGGTTAATGCGGCGAGGAATCCTTTGCCGGCGGCCGACATCGCGAAGCCCGTCTTGGCCTCCTGATTGTTCTGGGCGGCGAGTAACGTCACCATGGCGGCGAGTACCGTGCAGGTGAGAACGAGCTTCCGAGTTGCCATGCAGTTTCTCCTTGGGGAAGAGTCGAAGTTGTTGATCTAAACGTTAGTGCCAAATTGAATCGGGTTATGGTACGGCCTTCATCAGCATCAGCCGGGTGGCCAGCCAAGAGCGCGGCCACCGAGAAGATGAATGTGCAGATGATCGACGGACTGGCCGCCATCGCGGCCGCAGTTCATCACGGTCCGATAGCCATCGGCGAGTCCCAGTTGAACGGCCAGCGACCGGGCTACCAACAGCAAATGCCCCAGCAGTGCCTGATCTTCATCCGTGGCATGCGCCAACGAGGGAATCGGCTTTTTGGGGATGATCAGGACATGTGTCGGAGCCTGAGGATTCACATCCCGAAAAGCCAGGCATTGGTCATCTTCGTGAACAATGTTTGCCGGAATCTGGCGGTCAATGATTTTCTGAAATATCGTCATCCCTGCGCCACCTGAATTGATATCACCACGAACTCCACAGTCTGGACAGACGTTGTCCCGTGCGACGTTAACACAACGATGGCAGAAACTCAATTTGGACAGCCGATGTCAGCGAGGCATGCTTTGCATGTTCGAGGAACATTTCGCATATTACTGCCAGTAAATCTGTTGTGATCACGCACCAATATCCGGCGGATGATGAGCGGTTTTCTGCTCGGCGGGCCGCATGAGTCCCCCTCATTTCCAAGGAAACTGACAGCAATGACGAACCGAATTCTCGTAATGACAACGTGGCTGGTTGTGTTCTCAGCTCGATGGGGAATCGCTGCGGAAGTCGCAGACTGGCCAGCCTGGCGAGGGCCACTTGGAAACGGGAGCGTTGAACAGGGGACGTACCCCGTCAAATTTGATGCCAGCACGTACCACTGGCGGACTCAATTGCCGGGCAAAGGCTGTTCGACGCCAATCCTGCTGAACGGCCTGATTTATTTGACGACACCTGCCGACGGAAACGATGCGGTCGCCTGCTACGACATGCAGGGAACGGAAAAGTGGCGAACTGTTTTCGGCAAGGAGAACGCTGGCAAGCATCGAAATGGTTCCGGCAGCAATGCGTCGCCCGTGACGGATGGCAGCGGCGTCTACGTCTTCTTTAAGAGCGGTACGTTCGCCGCCGTGGATCTGAATGGCAAGGTACGCTGGAAGGCAGATCTGGTCGAGCGATTCGGAAAAGATACGCTCTACTGGGATCACGGGACTTCGCCGGTCCTGACCGAAAAGTATGTCATCATGGCTCGCATGCACCAGGGAGAATCGTGGCTGGCGGCATTTGACAAACTGACGGGCGAAATGGCTTGGATAGTCGCTCGAAATTACTCGACCCCGACGGAGTGCGATCACGGCTACACAACCCCAGTTGTCATGCAGTATCAGGGGAAAGAGTCGATTCTGGTCTGGGGAGCTGAGCATCTGACCATTCACAATGCGAGCGACGGACTCGTGACCTGGTCCTGTGGCAACTTCAATCCGGAAGCCAATAAGTTGTGGCCAGCGATCGCCACTCCGGTCATCGTTGGTGACATGGTGATCATTGCCTACGGACGCAATGATCGAGGGACTCCGCGATTGCATGGAATTCGGTTGACAGGCAGCGGCGATGTCACAAGCACAAACCACGTCTGGAGACGTGATGATGTTGGTACGTTTGTGCCAACGCCCGTTGTCTATAAGGGACGAGTGATTCTTGTTCGTGATCGAGGTGAAGTCGCCAGCATCGATCCGGCAACGGGAAAAACGGTGTGGGAAGGGATGTTCCCGAGGAACCGATCCAACTTCTATGCGTCGCCCTTGATTGCAGGTGATAAGCTTTATGCCCCACGCGAAGACGGGACGGTCTTTGTTGCGAACGTCGCGAATGACAAGTTCGAAGTCTTGTCAGAGAACAACATGGACGAGTCTGTCATTGGTTCTCCTGTTCCCGCCGCTGATGGAATCCTGATTCGCGGCGAAAAGCATCTGTTTTACATCACGTCGAAAAAGCCGTGACGTCCTGCCGTCATTCGCGATTGACGGAATCTGATGTCGACTAAACAAAGACATCATCGCGGCGAGACTGCAGTGAGTTCGAGGTTCCGAACGATCCGTGCGGGATGAAACTTGTGAGGTTTTGTGCATGTCGGAACAGTGGTACTACCGCAGCTTCGGTCAGGACTTCGGTCCCGTCCCGTTTGATCAGCTTCAGGAACTTGCCGCCTCGGAATCGATCGGTGCAACGGACGAGGTACGTCGTGCGGATTCGGCAGACTGGGTGCTGGCATCATCCGTCCCGGAACTCGGGTTTGCCACCGCAAAAGCAGGTAACCCCGTTGCGGCAGCGCCAACCGGGGCGAACGAGTGGTATTGTTTGCTGTGTGGTCAGGAAATGGGACCACTCAGTTTCGACGAGATCGTGGCATTCGCTGAGCAGGGGCAATTGTCCCGAGATGATCAGGTAAAACTCGGATCTAACGGCAATTGGCGACGCGTCGGTTCAATCGGTCGACTGGTTGCCGTACTGCCTTACCAGCCAGCAGAGCAAACGATTCCTCAGAAAAAATCTGCAGCAGAAATTGCGACAATCGCCCCGAAGGTTGCGCCGAGTCCCTCATCTGCGAATGTCGACACGCTACGCGTCCCTGCGGCGAAGCCGACCGAACCCGCAGCCGCTTCTCCCCGACCGTCGTCTCCGTCAATTCCCGTTCCCCCGGAAGCTCCAAAAGCGATTGAGCCGGATCGAGCGAGTCCTCCACCCGTTCGTAGTGCTTCCCCGGCAGGATTCAGCTCGACTCCTCAACCTGCTCGCCCGACAGTACCTCCACGGCCCCTTGCGACGCCCTCCCGGAATTCGTCTGGAACGTCCTTCGTTCGTTCTCTGATGATCCCCGGAGCGATCGCAGGTGGAGTGCTCTTGCTGGCCGGACTGATCTACGTTGCGTGGAGCAGCTTTCCTCAGGCGAGTACATCCGACGTCGAATGTTACACGCAGCTCAAGAAATTCCTGGACGATTTACGATCCGCCCGTGCTTCGAGCTCCATTGACAGCTCAGCATTCAAGCGACGTGCGCAGCAATTCAGTGCTGACTTTATTCCATTGCTGAAAGACGCTGATGCCAGCAAGCCGGCCCGGCAAAACCTGTTATGGGCTGTTCGTGATGAACTTCCAAAAATGATGGCGAGCGATCTGAAAAAAGAGACTAACGAAGAAAAGCGATTCGTCAGCCGACTGGAAAAAGCCGCCGACAAACTGGGAATCAAATAGCAGAAGTGTGCCCCAACGCGGGTAACGATATCTGTCAATGAAAACGTAAGGTGTGAGGAACTCTGGTCGATCGTTGAGCGTGTTTTCCTTGGGCGATTCGTCACTCGCAGATTCTCTGAATCTTCTTTTTCCGGCCCAGGGGGCCAGTCGTTCCCCCAGCCCGGCCTCTTTGGGCCGGGGCACGGATCTCCCAAATTGCTCACTGAGGCCCACCGGGCCGGTCGTTCGTCCATGAGCTTCGATGTCGAGATTGAAATTGCCGGGCTGTTGGCCCTCAAGTCGCATGGAGTGGATTTGAACCCAGTGAACCCAGTCCGGAGGGACTGGGCTGAGTGAATTGCTGGACCTTCGGTCCGGAAAACGGCGAAACACTCGCTTGCAAGGATCGTTGGGCCGAGTCGTGGTGTTGTGTTCATGTCACCGTTTTAGCGCCGTGAGCCTTCATCTACCAGTCGAACTTCCCCCAAAAATCACAGCCTTGAGGGTCACCCGTTCACCCAGCGAAGGCCGAAGGGCGCTAACGGTATGAACTGCTGGCCTACGAGCCGAAAAGGACAGATTCAGAGAATCAGCGAGTGACGAATCGCCCAGGGAGAATACGATCAGCGATCGAACAGCGTTCCTTCCAGGCATATCCCCAAAACTACGGTCTGCGACGCCTTCAGCGTCGTATGAGAGCCATGCTCGTGGAATGTGATTCTGTTGATCGCAAATCGGATGCTGCCAAAAATCGTTACCCACGTTGAGTGCCTCCGTCCGATACACTCGCAAAACAAAACAGCCCACGCGCAGGATCTGCACGTGGGCTGCTTTCAGTTTCCGAATGAAGCGTTACTTCTTCGCCGCTTCAACGACTTTCTTCTGAACGTCAACAGCGTCGGTGTTCACCGTCTTGGCGACCTTTTCGGACAGCTTCTTTGCCAGCAGACCGCTGGTGTCACAACCTGCTGCAACCGAGACAATCTTGCCCCCCTTGTCGATCAGGAAATTGGTCGGCATGGTCTTGGTTTCAAACGTCTTCCAGGCATCCCCTTTGGAATCGACGGCGTAAAGCATGTTCAGCTTCTTTTCCTGAACATACGCCGCAACCTTCGAATCTGGTTCACGGAATATCGCCAGCGATGTCAGGCCTTTGCCTTTGTAAGCATCGTGGATTTCCTGGAAGTATGCGAGTTCTTTGTCACAGCCAGAACATCCGCATGTCAGCCGGACCAGCACGGGACCCTTGGCGGTCAGTTCTGCCAGATCGATCTCTTTTCCGTTCGCATCCTTGATCTTGAACGCAGGAGCCTGAGTTCCAATGTCGACCTTTTTGGCTTCGGTTTTGGGCTCTTCAGCAAACCCCGCCCCTACTGCCAGACAGACAACTGTGACCGCAGCAAACCATCGAATCATGTCGATCCCTTCGAAAAAATACCTCAAGTGTCCTGAATCCGCTGAGGCACTCTAACGAAACGATCGACCATTCGCCAGATCGAAGATTGTTTATGAGTCGTGAATGTCGGAAATCCACACCACCGTGCAACGTGGACCTCTGTACGTCAGTTGTCGTATCCGAGATTCGGTAGCAGCCAGCGTTCAATCTCAGACAACGGCATCTCCTTGCGGCGAGCGTAGTCTTCAATCTGATCACGAGTGATCTTGTCAACACTGAAATACCGAGCTTCCGGGTGAGCGAAATAAAGCCCACTGATACTCGCCGCGGGATACATGGCGAAGCTTTCCGTCAACCGGATTCCTGTCGCAGCCTCTGCATCCAGCAGCTTGAACAGCTTTGGCTTTTCGGTGTGATCAGGACATGCCGGATATCCATAGGCGGGGCGAATCCCGCGATACTTCTCATCAATCAATTCGTCCGTCGACAATCGTTCGTTCACGCCGTAGCCCCAGTCCGAGCGAGCCCGCTGATGCAGGTACTCGGCAAACGCTTCGGCCAGACGATCTGCAATCGCCTTTGTCATGATGGACGAGTAATCGTCGTGCAATTCGTTCTGGAACTTATTCGCCAGTTCGTCGCAACCGATTCCCGTTGTGACGGCAAACGCTCCCAGATAATCCGTCCTGCCAGATTCAGCCGGAGCGATATAGTCCGCCAGTGACCGGAAGTCACTCTGGCCGGGCCGTTCCCATTGCTGACGCAGCATCGGGAATCGCATCGTCGTGCCGGAACCCGGAATCGATACGACAATGTCATCCCCCTCAGACACCGCAGGCCAGAACCCGTAGATCCCTCGTGCCGTCAGCAACTTCTCGTCAACGATTCGCTTCAGCAAGGTCTGTGCATCGTCGAAGACTTTGCGAGCCTGTTCGCCGACCGTCGGATCTTCGAAGATTTTGGGATACTTTCCTCGCAGTTCCCACGTCTGAAAGAACGGCGACCAGTCGATGAATGGGACCAGTTCTGACAGTGGGAAGTTATCCAGCAGCCTTGTTCCCACGAACGCAGGTTTGTCGATCTGGATGTTCTTCCAGTCGGTCGCATAGCGTCGCTGCAGTGCTTCGGCATAGGGGACCAGTTTGCGGTTTGACTGCATCGCTTCGTAGTTCGTCCGGTCGCGCAACTGGTTCGCCGCATTCTTCGCAACGAATTCGGGCTTGCGAGAAGGATCGAGCAGGCTTTCGACCGCCGGAACCGACAGCGAGGCATCCACGATATGCACGACGGGGTGGTCAAAGTGCGGAGCGATCTTGACCGCCGTATGCTTGGCCGAAGTTGTTGCTCCACCAATCAGCAGCGGCACTGAATACCCTTGTCGCTGCATTTCCTTGGCAACGTGTGTCATCTCGTCGAGCGATGGAGTGATCAGCCCACTCAACCCGATAATGTCCGCATTTTCGGCCTTTGCAACATCCAGAATCTTGTCGCAACTGACCATCACACCCAGGTCAATCACGTCGAAGTTGTTACAGCGCAGCACGACCCCCACGATATTCTTGCCGATATCGTGAACGTCTCCCTTCACAGTCGCCAGCACGATTCGGCCTCGACTGGAATTGCGTGCCGAAGCCTGTTCGACAGCTTCGCCGCGAGCTTCCTTCTCTGCGTTGTTGGCCGCCTTTTCCGCTTCCATGAATGGTTCGAGGTACGCGACCGCCTTCTTCATGACGCGGGCGCTCTTCACCACTTGCGGCAGGAACATCTTGCCGGCGCCGAACAGATCGCCGACCACATTCATGCCGGCCATGAGCGGCCCTTCGATCACCTCGATCGGCCGGGGGAATTGTTGGCGCGCTTCCTCGGTGTCGGCGACGACGAACTGGTCCATGCCCTTGACCAGCGCGTGCTCCAGCCGCTTCTCGACCGGCCACGAGCGCCATTCGGCGTCGCGCGTGTCGGCCACCTCGCCGGTGCCCTTGTACTTGGGCGCGAGCTCGAGCAGGCGCTCGGTCGAATCGGGCCGGCGGTTGAGGATGACGTCCTCGCACGCGTCGCGCAGCTCCTGCGGGATCTGATCGTAGACCTCGAGCTGGCCGGCGTTGACGATGCCCATGTCCATGCCGGCCTTGATGGCGTGGAACAGGAACACCGAGTGCATCGCCTTGCGGGAGGTCGCCGAACTGATCATGATCACAGACCTCGAGCGCAA
>CAXBSB010000200.1:0-14650 GCA_963977965.1 uncultured Schlesneria sp. | reverse complement strand
ATTGAAAAAGCTTCAGGAAAACGTTCCGCCATTTTCCTCAGCAGAAGCGGTGCAACGCCTCGAAGAAGAGCTCGGACGTCCGGTCGGTGAACTGTTCGCCAGCTTTGAAAAAGTTCCATTGGCTGCCGGATCGCTAGGTCAGGTTCACCGTGCGGTTCATTTCGATGGAACACCATTGGCCGTCAAGATTCGACGCCCAGGAGCTGTTCGAAACATCGAACGGGATCTGACCTTAATGCACGAGATCGCGGTTCTGATTGATCGTCACATCGCAGAAGCTCGAATCTTCGATCCCGTGGGACTGGTCAATCACTTTGCGAGAACGATTCGTCGTGAAGTGAATTTCGCGCGCGAAGGACGGACGATGGATGAGTTCCGTCGCCTGTTCCGCCAGGATGCCACGCTGTACGTTCCTACGGTCTACTGGGACTTGACCACCGAAGCCGTTCTGACGATGGAGTACATCGAAGGATACAAGATCGATGAGCTTGCCGAGCGGGCACGCATCGCGGTTCTCCCGGCGCCCTCCGCTGCAGAGGGCGCCGTTCCTGTTTCTACGCCCGTTGAACCTGCAAGTGTTGCCGCGAACGGGGCTCGCATCTTCATGAAGCAGGCCTTTGAATTTGGCGTGTTTCACGGAGACCCGCATCCCGGCAACATCCGGATTCGCCCTGACGGCACGATCTGCATGCTCGACTATGGCATGATTGGAATGCTCGATGGTGCCACTCGCGAACAGTTAATCGATCTGCTCGTCGCAATCAGTCAGCAGAATGTCGATTCCGCAGTGAAGCTGGTGCTTGAGATCGGCGAATCGTACCGCGAGATCGATCGCCCGCTGCTGCAGATCGACATGCGCGACTTTATTGCGAACTATTACGGAATCCCACTCGAAAGAATGAACGTCGGCAGGTTACTGTCAGACTTCGTGGCGATTCTTTCCAACCACGGCATTCGGTGTCCCGGCAGTTTGATGCTGCTGATTCGAGCCCTCGTAACTCTGGAAGGGATCGGGAGGCAACTGGACCCCGAATTCAATCTGGCGACGCATCTGCAACCGTTTGTGGAACGGATGGTCAAGCAGCGGTATCAACCATCGCGCATCGCGGAACGTCTTTACGACGAATCACGAAAGATGCTGGAACTGGCGCATGAAATGCCCGGTTACCTGAATGATACGATGAAAAAAATCAGTCAGAATGAACTGAGAATTCATCTTGATCATCGAAACCTGGATCATTTCATCCTGGAAATGGAGCGATCGAGTAATCGATTGGTAGTCGGGATGGTTGTGTCGGCTCTGATTATGGCGTCGGCACTGATTTTGGCAGGAAAAGTGAGTTCCGTCTGGATCAGTGTGCCGATCTATATCAGTTCCAGCCTGCTGGCGATCTGGCTGATCTTCGGCATCTTTCGCAGCGGACGGTTGTAGAGTTCAAGGATTGGATCATGCAACGCATTCTGGTCACCGGTGGCTGCGGCTTCATCGGTGCCAACTTCATTCGACAGGAACTGCAGACGGAACCTGCACTTGAGATCATCAATGTCGACAAGCTGACCTATGCTGGAAACCTGGCAAATCTTGCCGATGTCGAGGGCGATTCGCGGTATCAATTCGTCCGTGGAGACATCTGTGATCGTGAAGTGATCAGCCGGTTGCTGCAGACACACGAAGTCACCGCTGTGATCAACTTCGCCGCTGAGACGCACGTTGATCGCAGCATTCACGATTCTTCACCGTTTCTCCGGACCAACGTCATTGGGACCCAGACGCTGCTCGACTGTTGTCGCCAGCACCAGGTTGCCCGATATGTCCAAGTATCAACTGACGAAGTTTATGGAAGCTTGGGAGATAGCGGCAAGTTCACCGAAGTAACTCCGTTGGCACCGAACAGTCCCTACTCAGCATCCAAAGCCGGCGCTGATCTGCTCGTTCGATCCTATTGCCAGACCTACGGCTTCCCTGCCGTCATCACGCGATGTTCGAACAACTACGGTCCATTTCAGTTTCCTGAAAAGCTGATACCGCTTTTCATCACAAATGCAATGCGGGATCAGTCGCTGCCGGTTTATGGAACAGGTCTCAACGTTCGCGACTGGATCCACGTTCGCGACCATTGCCGAGGTATCTCTCTTGCCTGGCGGAACGGGCGAACCGGAGAGGTTTACAATTTTGGTGGCGACTCGGAGTTGACCAATCTGGAATTGACGAACCGGCTGCTCGACGCACTTCAAAAGCCACGCTCGTTGGTCAAGTTCGTACCCGATCGTCCCGGTCACGACCATCGATACGCGATCGACAACAGTAAGGCCCGACGTGAACTTGGCTGGGCACCTCAAGTGACATTCGAAGAAGGATTAAAAGAAACGATAGCCTGGTACCTGGCCAATCCCGAATGGATTGCGAATGTCAGGTCGGGTGAATATCTGAAGTACTACGAGCGGCAATACGGCAAACCCGCATAGCCGCCCGCGGTAAAAGGGTCTGATAGCCCCAAGCCAAAGTGAAATTCCAACGCCGACGATCCGCACGAATGTGCGATTCATTCATAAATGAGCGAGTGACGAACATGCGAAATCTGACTCATCCCCGAGACGAAATCATGCAGACGATGGAGCGAATCTATCGATACCGCATGACAACAACCTCCGGCGGCAATCTGTCGATCCGTGAATCCAATGGTGACACATGGATCTCGCCCGCTCGCATCGACAAAGGGAATCTCACTCGAAACGACATCGTGTGCGTTCGTAGCGACGGATCTGTCGATGGAGCACACCGCCCATCATCGGAATTCCCATTCCACCGGGCGATTTATGAGCGTCGGCCCGACCTGCGAGGCATCGTGCACGCTCATCCTGTGGCACTCGTCGCTTTCAGTATCTGTCGTGCCTTGCCCAACACTCGACTTTTTCATCAGGCACACTTCGTCTGCGGTGAAGCCGCATTCGCTCCGTATGCTCTGCCTGGAAGCGAGTTGTTGGCCAGTCACATTGCCGACGCGTTTTCCAGTGGAACGAACTGCGTCATCCTCGAAAACCATGGTGTCGTTGTCGGAGGTGAATCGCTGTCTCAAGCCTATCAGCGATTCGAGGCACTGGAATTCGCGGCCAAGACGATCGTTAAAGCCCGGCTGCTGAGTGAAGTCCGCTACCTCACAGATGAACAACTCTCAATCGCTGAGCGAAGACGTGTGGCTTTTGATGTTGTCGAAGGCCCCGTAGCGACGAGTCACGAATGCGAACTGCGTCGACAGCTCTGCGAGTTCGTCCGTCGCGGATGTCGCCAACGCCTGTTGATCAGTACCGAAGGAAGTTTCTCGGCACGGCTGGAAAATGATGCGTTCCTGATCACCCCGTCACAGCGGGATCGATTTACGCTGGATGTCGGCGATCTGGTCCGCGTTGACGGAACGAAGTGTTCTGATGGAGCACGCCCCAGCCGCGCGGCGCTGGCTCATCAGGCGATCTATCGTCGGCATCCCGGTGTGCAGGCGATCGTATTCGCTCATCCCGTCAACGCCACCGCCTTCAGCGTGACGTCGACGCCGCTGGATGCCCGGACAATTCCCGAAAGCTACATCTTTTTGCGAGATGTTCAGCGAGTCCCGTATGGTGTCCAGTACCAGAACGATTGCCAGATCGCAGATTTCGTCTCTTCGAAGTCACCTGCAGCTCTTCTGGAAAACGACGGAGTCGTCGTACTGGGAACCAGTATTCTGGATGCGTTCGATCGCCTGGAAGTCTTGGAAACGACGTCTGAAGCACTCATCAACAGCCGCCTGGTTGGTGCGATCACACCCATGAATGACGAAGTTATTGCTGAGCTGAATCAAGCGTTTGGACTATCCTGAGCCTTACATTGTGCCCGAAGCAGAGCAAAGTCTCTGATTACTCTGTAGTGGTTCCAGCGAATTCGGGGATGGCGTTGCGATCGGGAAACCGATCCCGGTAGATCCAGCGCTCCCACCAGCGGGCGTGACGAAGTCGAGGATCGTTGACTTCAACATCGTGTTGCTTACCGCGGCGGGTCAGCAGAACGACGTGGCCATCCGAGCGAACTTCGATCACGGTCCAGAACTTTTCGACCTGATACGAGTAGGTTTCGCCTGCGGGGGCAGGATGAAGATGTTTCGCGCGCGGCCCGGGATGGGGGCTCACCTTGCTGACAACAAAAATGACCGGGTCACCGACTCGATACGCACGCTGCATGTCTGTCCGCCTTCCTGCCGCAACAAACAGAATTGAAAGAGATTAGGCGCGAACTAGCGCGGTGACAAGCCCGATATTCCCCAAAATCATCCAATTCTCATCAGTTTTCGGTGATTACTGCCCGGAACATCCGATTCGCCGTATGAATTGCCGTTTCATCTCACCACGAGATCCGATAATGTCCCACGGCAATTTCAGGGACCAGATTTCAAGGATTGATATCGATGGCAGAACGGATTCTGAGCATTTCAGGGTTACGCGGCGTGGTTGGTGACGGGCTTGATCCCGAGTATGTCACCCGGTTTTCAGCGTCGTTGGGAACAATGTTCGAAGGTGGCCTGGTCGTCATCTCTCGCGACGGACGATCGACCGGGGAAATGCTCAGGCATGCGATTCTATCGGGCCTCCTCGCCACAGGATGCAAAGTGATCGATCTGGGAATCGCGTCCACTCCCACCTGCGGAGTCATGGTCACGGCATTAGGCGCCGCCGGGGGCCTGCAATTGACCGCCAGCCATAATCCGATCGAATGGAATGGCCTGAAGCCCTTTTCTCCGCTGGGGTCAGTCTTCGACAAGGCACTTGGCGAACGCCTTCTTGGCGTACTCGAAACCGGTCCGAATTACCGTCCGTGGAGCAAGCTGGGGACGTTGACTGAAATTTCCGGAAGTCGCGAGCATCTGGAACGGGTTTTTCGGCTCGTCGATGGCGATGCGATCCGGAAGCGTCGATTCAAGGTGGTTCTCGATTGCAATCACGGCTCTGGATCGGTTCTGGGACCGCAGATGCTGCGCGACCTGGGGTGCGAAGTCATCGTGATGGGTGATTCCCCTGATGGTCAGTTCGAACATCCGGCCGAACCGCTCAAAGAGAACCTGACGACGCTGATGGCAAAGGTTGTCGAATCAAAAGCCGATGTTGGATTCGCTCAAGACCCGGATGCGGATCGTCTGGCGATTGTCGACAACACCGGGCGTTACATCGGTGAAGAATTGACCCTGGCGCTTTGCGTTGATCATGTCCTGGCTCGACAGAAAGGTCCCGTCGTCGTCAACGGTTCGACGAGTCGAGTCACTGCGGATCTCGCTGCCAAATATGGTTGCCCGTTCTACCGTTCCCATGTGGGCGAGGCGAACGTGGTTTCCAAAATGCTGGAAGTCAAGGCGCTGATCGGTGGTGAAGGGAACGGCGGCGTGATCGAACCGCGTGTCGGGTACGTGCGAGACAGTTTCGTCAGCATGGCATACGTTCTGGATGGGCTGGTGACGTATCCGGGCTCACTGTCAACGTGGGTCGATCACTTGCCACAATACACGATCGTCAAAGACAAGCTTCATTGCCCACGTGATCGCGTTGGTCTCGCCTGTGACGCTCTCAGATCCGCGTATGGAACGGCGATCGCCACAGAAGGTGACGGCTTGCGACTGGACTGGCCGGATCGCTGGGTCCAGGTCAGGGCGAGTAACACAGAACCGATTAGTCGAGTGATCTCAGAAGCTCCGAGCCCCGAGATTGCGCGTGCCTTGTGTTCAGAGGCTGTAGAACTTGCGCGACGCGCCGTTCAGTGAGTGCGCCGACTTTCAGCGACCAAAAACGGCACGGTTCATAAACCGTGCCGTTTCTCATTCTTGTCCGTCAGATTCCGTAAAACTTCGCCGCGTTATCGTGGAACAGTTTCTTCTGGAACGCGACCGGTCGGTCTTTCACGATTTCTTTCAATGCACCGACCCACTGAGCGAACGAGGCCTTCAGAGTGCAGACGGGCCAGTCTCCCGCGAACATGATCCGGTCTTCACCGAACGTGTTCATAGTGTCATTGATGTTGGCCGCCAGGTCAGCAGCTTTCCAGTCCTTGTTCGCAGTGACAATAATTCCCGAGATCTTGCAGACCGTGTTCTTGCGGGCTGCCATCTGTTTCATCCCTTCCTGCCACTTGGCGCGTGCGGCTGCATCGGTCGATGTGACACTCATGTTGCCGCAGTGGTCGACGATGAATCGCGTCTTCGGGCATTGATCAACCAGTTTGACGACCTCCAGGACTTCGCCTGATCGCAAGCACAAATCAAAGCTCAGGCCGAGTTCACCCAGCAGTTGAATGCTTTCGACGTACTTGGGCTGCAGACAGAACCCGGCGGGAGTCGACGGGCCGTGCAGGACCTGGCGAATCCCCTTGATGTATTTGTTCTGTGCCAGCTTCCGGGCATACGCTTCAAAGCCAGCGGTGCCGGGGCGACCTGATACGACCGCTGCCTTCATCGGGTTATCACCGCGTTGGCAAAGGTCGGTGACATAATCGACTTCTGCCTGCTGCTGCTCTGGAGCGACATCAACCTCCATGTAGACAGTCTTGACGACGTTCAGGCCTTTCGTTGCATCCAGATAATCCGACATGACATAACTGCGGCGCAGCGATGGAACATCTTCGGCCGCATGCCAGGGAAGCGTAAACTTCTTCAGGTCCCACAGATGCTGGTGGGTATCGATAATCGGCAGTGTGTCAGTCACGGTCTCGTCCTTGGCGAAAGTCATGGAAGCGCTGTGCAGTGCGACAGCCCCCGCAGCGGAAGCCAGAAATTCACGTCGAGTTGTCATGGGCAGCTCCTGATGAAAATGAAGGAAGGTTCCGCATGCTATCCGATGCAACGCCTGACGACAAACAGGCGCGGGGGTGAGAATCGATGAGGTGCCGGTGCTGGTTCCGTGAACTGAAATTCCCCAGGAACGAGATCCCGCAACAGACCTTCAACCGCCGTGGCTTCTTCGAGTCCGCCGGGATGCCCCGTATAGGCGATGATGGTCATGACGCCACCTCGAGTCAGTAGCGCCAGGCCGCCCTGAATGGCCGCGACCGTCGACCGCAATGTCGTGGTCAGTTGCTTGTCTCCACCCGGAAGATATCCAAGATTCCACATGATGGCGGCAATCTGTCCATGAAACCGCGGTGGAATCACCGTTTGCATTTCTGCATGATCACACTGCGACAGGCAGATGTTGCTCAGGCCCGCATCCGACAGCCGTCTGGAAGTGATTTGCAGGGCTGCCGATTGAATATCGAATCCGTAAACGGTCCCCGTTGGCCCGACCGCCTCAGCCAGGAATTGCGTATCAAATCCGTTTCCGACCGTTGCGTCGATGGCGATGTCGCCCGACTTCAGAGTCGATCGAACAATATCCTGAGCGATCTCGGTGAGTGGAATCATGAGGAGCCTCGCTCGGCCGTGTGTTGCAAGTGAGCATCGTAGTGACGCATACCGACCTCGGGATCAATCGGCTGTCCACTGCAAAGAGACTCCGCCAGATGATTCGCCAGCCACGGTGCCTGTAACGAGCCTTTTGAACCGAGACCATTGAAAAAACCAAGCTGTGGAAAGTGCGGATGTATCCCCACCACAGGATATTGATGCAAGACAATCGGCCTGACAGCGGCATCGTGAGCGATCACTTCAAACGGCAGACGCAGGAAGTCTCGCAATCGTGAACAGATTTCCTCGCGCCCGACTGTCGTCGGTATGTCGTTCAGTTCGTCCCATTCGTAGGTCGCGCCGACTCGGAAGAAGCCGTCTCCGAGGGGCATCAACCAAACTCCACGATGAATAATCCGTTCCTCCGGTAGCCCCTTGATCCTCACTGTAAGGATTTCGCCCTTGGCCGGTTTGAATCGGACATGAGCGAACCAGGGATTCTGTACGGCATCGATTCCCTGGCAGAAAACAGCACGACCGGCGCTCATTCCAAATCGTGGCAACTGAACGCCGTCTGCCGCGACAACGACGTCCTGCTTCACGTCGATTTCGGCCGTCAGCAGCATGCCATCCTCCGCGAAACGATCGCGTGAAACTTGTAAGAACGCAGCAACGTTGAGTCGCCCTCCCGCGAGCATCTCAAACCCACCGAGGCCTTCTTCGAACCAGTCAGGATTAACAAGAGGCTGTGGCTGTTGGACAAGACCAGAAAACTCGCTGGCGATGCGGCGGTCGAGATACTCCTTTTCACTTTCATCCGCCAGCAACCGGACCATTCGCCTGGGATAAAAGAATTCGGTTTTTAATTCTGCTTCAGCACGACGATAGAACTCACAAGCCGCAGGCCAGAATATCTCCCAGCGCCACGTCTTCACGAGTCGACGTCCCGTGATCGGGGTCATCAGACCAGCAGCGATCTTCGACGACCCGCCTTTGGCATCCCGATCAATGACAAGGACACGCTGGCCGCGTTCTCGTAGCCGCCAGGCAAGAGTTGTCCCTGCCAACCCCTGCCCTAACACGACGACATCAAATTCGTTCATACTGCGGGAAACTCAATGGCGCAACAGGAATTCATTGGAAATCAGCAGCGCGTGCTGCAAGTCGTAGAAGCCTGCGGCACGGTCGCCTGCCGTCGCCAGATACTTACGCACCAGTTCCTGCTCGCCCGCGGTCGGACGACGACTGACCGTCGACAGGTAGATCAGTTCCACCAGTTCGCCATCGCTCTTACCCGACGCCAGCCATTTCCCCAGCCGTCCTTCACCAGACTTGATTCCGTAGATGATGTCCCGGTTATTCATCAGGTGAATGACCTGGCTGAGTGACGGATCGTCTTCTCGAGCACATTCACAGGTGACATCCCGGACCGGCTTCGAAAACGCTTTCAGGAACGGATGCTCGATAGCTCCTTCTGCAAGCTCGATCGCCCGCGTACCTCTGGGGTTTCCGGGGAACTCCTGCGAAACCCCCGTCACCGTCGAAATGGCGTCAAGCAGTTGCTCGGCCCCCAGCATTCGAATGGACTGACTCGTGAAGTACGGGGCAGGATCGGCCGCGAGTTTCGATTGAGCTTGAACGGGTTTCGAACTGAGTTGATATGTGCTGGAATTCAGAATCATTCGCAAGACGGGCTTCAAGCGATATCCACTGTTTGTGAATTCCGTTGCCAGCGCATCGAGCAATTCGGGATTTGACGGGGGATTCGTATCCCGGAAATCATCGACAGGGTCGACGATCCCGCGTCCGAACAAATGGTACCAGACTCGATTCACCGTTGATCGGGCGAAGTACGGATTGTCACGCTGGACGAGCCATTCTGCCAATCGCTCGCGACGATCATCGTCAGGGCCAAGTTCGCCAGCAGAAACCCCAAACGCGGCGGGGGCAACATTGATGTTCTTGGTCGGATGCCTGACATCGCCACCTCGATCCAGGTAGACGACTTCGTCGTCCAGCATGAACTGCTTCCCTTTGAATTTAATTCGAGCAAAGTAGGCTGCGAACCCGTAATAGTCATCCTGAGTGATCGCCTCGAACGGGTGGTTGTGACACTTTGCACAGCCGATGCGCACACCCAGGAACAACTGAGCCATCGCTTCGGCCGCTTCATCGGGCGTTCGAGCGATTCGATGAAAATTGGCCGCAGGCTTATGCAGCGTGTTTCCCAGGCTGGTCAACGTTTCGCGAGCGAATTCATCAAACGGGCGGTCATTACGAAATCGCTCAACCAGATATCTGTGAAAGCTGTGAACACCGCGCTGGCTGATGGTGACATCGCTGCCCCGCATCAGGTCCGCCCATTTCATCGCCCAGAAAAGGCCGTAGTCATCGCGTTCCAGCAGGTCATCAATCAGGCGAGAACGCTTGTCGACGGCCTTCGCGTCCAGGAACTGCCGGACCTCGTCCGCCGTGGGCAACGTTCCCGTGACATCCAGATAAAGCCGCCGCACGAAGACTTCATCCGACGCCAGCTCCGTTGGAACAAGCTGTAATTCACGTTGTTTAGCGAAGACATGACGATCAACAACGTTCGCTTCCGGTGGAGAACGAAACGCGTAACCGGGATCCTTTTTCAGATACGAAAGCCGAACACCGCTGATGCGATCAAGATATCGAACCAGGAACGCAACTTCGGCCGTTCGATGAAAGGTGACCAGTCCGTCACTCGTCACTTCCGCCGCTTCTTTTTCATTCGTTGAGAAGACTGCCAGATCGGTGACATCTCGAATCGTACCATTATCAAAGTGGGCTCGAGCGACGAGTTGTTGTTGAGGATGCTGTTCCGCAAGCCGACGCAGTCCTGGCAGGACTTCCAGTCGAACCATTTTCGGCGGGGCGATTGGCTTCGTGGTATTCGGCTTCTGCTGGTTCGGTGGCGTTACGGCAGCAACAGGAGGGCGGCAACCGTTCTCAATCCAGCCTCGCAGAATCTGGTATTCAATACTCGTCCGGCGGAATCTCGCACCACCTTGATGAGGAACCTCTGCCAGCCCTTTTCTCAAGACGAGACTGGTATCGACGTCGTTTGGGTTTGTCCTGCGACCGTAGTCTTCGTGAGTCAATGTGACGAAATCGAGTGCTGGATCGAACCCGCGCAGGCTCAGTCGAAATCCGTTCTTTCCCTGCGGTGAACCGTGACAGGCTCCCTGATTGCACCCGGATTTACTCAACGCGGCAATCACATCGGTTTCAAATTCAATCGGGTCCGGTTGCGAGTAGCCGACGACGCGAACAGGAACCCGCATCTCGCCTTCAGAATGACGAACGATGATTTCGGTTTCGCCGTGTCCGCGAGGAATAATGCGACCGGTCGATGTGACAATCGCGACATTGGGAACGACAGATTCATAACGAGTCTGCCGAGTCACATCGGCTCGCGTGTTGTCGGACAATGTCAGCGAGACCAGCAATTGTGCTGATGAGCGATGTCCGTGCAACACGACTTCCGCTGGTTCTACCGTGACGGCAGCAGATGCCGCGGGGAAGTCACCAACCGCCAGTTGGCAGAAGGCGATCAGGACGAGTGATTTCAACAAACGCATTCCAGTCTCCAATTCCATCCGATCATATTCTCGCAAAGCCGTCTTCAATCAGACTCAGCTTTGATGTGGTCAACGTTGCGACGGGGCGCTATTGCGTAGGCGGCTTCTGTACTTCAATTTGCAGGTTCGGAAGATTGAAGCTTTCTTCGTATTTTCCGACAAATCCTGCAGCCTCAACCCGAATACCGTGACGGCCGGGATTCAGCTTCGGATCAACTTTGACATCGAATTCGACAAACGGCGCCCCTGCGGGGATCTCAACAGTGCTGGGGAACGTGAATCCAAATTGCGGACCGATCGTGAATCCGACTGCGCCATCAAACGTCGGAGCTCGATTCGCCACAATCTTGACGCGAGCAGTCCCACCCGGCAGCGCCGTCGGCATCTCTGGCTCGTACGTCGGCTTAAAAGCACTGCGAACATCAAGCGTGAATGCGCGGACGAGGTTCACTCGACGCTCACCCGCCATCGCACTGGCGGTCAGGTCGACTCGATATTTGATCAGTTGAGTATTAATCCGATTGAAAAACGTTCCAGTGGCCGTCAATCGCTCGGGCGTGCCGGGAATGAATCGGGCATAGACCTGATTCCGTTCTTCTTTCTCGTCACCGATCTGCCCACCTTTGACTGCGAATGTGATGGGACTGACAAAATCTGGCTGACGGGTCGTCACGATCGAAAAATCGGCCGTCTGAAATCGCGTTAGTGACAGCAATGATTCCGGTACCTCAGCCGTGAACGGCGCGGGAGGAACAATCATCAAGGCAATCTGGTTCTGAAGCGATGGAGGTAACAGCCGCTGATCTTCACGCAAGGCATAGGGAATCAGATCGACATTTTTCAATTGCCGGTCAATCAGTGGACGAGTTCTGGCGACAGCCTGAATCTTAGGTCCGGATTCCAACGCCGCGGTACCGATCACTTCGAGCGTATAGAGCCCTTGTGGCACTGCAGTATCGGCAATCACCTGACCGACGAATTCGGTTGCACCAGCAGGTATCGTGGCCGGTTCCAGTCGTAACCCCTGAGGGGCTCCTCGCAGTTCCAATTGGATTTCGCCATTGAATTCTGTGCGAGTCACCTTGATGGGCAAGACCTGATAATTTCCCTGCGGGACGGTCAAATCGGTCGTGTCAGCCTGCAGGACAATCTGCGGTCCACCGGTTCGCACGTCGATTCGATAAGCAAACTCGGGGCCGCCATCGCGTGACAGTTCGCGGACTTGAAGCCGGTGAATGCCTGGCTTACCGACGTTGAATGAGAAGCCACCTTCCTCCAGTTCCGTGTCATCCACACGCCGGACTTCGCGACCGTCAGCGTCGTACAGAATGAGTTCGAGGTCGGCTGCAGAACCGATCGTCCGGGCCACCCCTTGGAAGACCAGTTTTTGATCCTTCTGTAAATCGAACGCATACCAGTCGGCATCTGCAGACTTACTGAAATGTCCGTTGATGCTCCCCGGTACAGAGACTGACTGAGCCGTCTCTTTGGTGTCGTTGGGCTCAACTTCGACCGACGGGGCCAAGTCGGTTGCATTCAAGGGAATCCACGTCGCCGCACCGGTCGGGCTTTGCCGGATCTCATAAAAGGCGTCGCCCGGACGAGCGTTGGGAGGAAGCGTGAACGGCAATTTCCAGTCGGGCATCTGCGGGAAGGTCAGGCTGGTCGAATTACCGATCACGACAGACGATGGCACGGCCACGCGAGCCTGGGGGAAATCTCCCATCCGCAGGACATAGTGCCAGGTCGGATCGCCTTCGTAGCGGGCATCGCGCACTTCAACGGTGTACGTTCCCGCTTCCGCGAATCGGAGTGCAAACCGGCAATCAAACAGCAACCCGACGGAATTGTCATGCTCCGCGACCACTTTCCCTTTCACATTGCGGATTCGTACCAGAGGGTCGTAGTTCTTCCCCAGGCGATTTCCGACGACTTCGAACGCGACGTACTGATCTTTGGCAACAGTGATTGAGTAGCGGTCAATCGTGGCGGGTCGGCAACTGGACGTCACACTGACAGGAAGTGAAACGGCAACAACAGCGTCGGCCGGCAATTGAGGATCACGCACAACGACGGGCAGTTCATCCACCAGAAACAGGTGAACATTGCTCAGACCGCTGATGGTCGCCAGCCGAAGTCCGTAAACTCCCAGCGGTGCATTGGCTGGAATATCAACATCAAATTGAGCCTGGGACGTGCCAGCTGAAACAAGCCGGGCCTGAAGATTTCCCAGCGGCAACGAAGTCCAGATTCCGACGGGATTCGACGTTTCCGTTCCCAGGATTTCGATGCGATTGGTCGTTCCGCGTCGCACAACGGGTGGCGACAGATGTTCCACAAAAGCCTGCCCCCATCCGATACCGGACAGGCTCAGCAGAAACATGCAAACAAGAAACGGCTGTCGACTCATTCGAGACAGTTCCTGATTCCAACCACGAACCCATTCACAACCACCAATGTGTCCGAATGATATCCGATGTCCGACCCGAATGCACGATACGTTTCTTCGAATAGGGTCGCCTTTTCGGAAGCGAACTTCTGCTTCCGGCTTTCAGCGGGAACGATCCGCATGTTTCGGGAAATTCAAAAAATATTCGGGCCGAACGTAAGCAATTTCAATCACTCCTTAGAATCGGCCCCAATTACGAAGCTGCTGCGAATGGCGTAGTCGCTGGTGGTCTTCAGACGCCGTCCGTTGTGTATGTTTCCAGTAGCTCCAACACGTAGACAACCAGACACAATGAGGCTGATTGTGTGTTTCACGACACAATGATCGCGGGATGACAGGATTCGTTTGATCCAAGAAGCGAGTCTACACGTTCTCATCAATGACCTGTTGCAAGCGTTGCATCGGTCAGGTCTGACTTCTTGTCACATGTTGGAGGCTGAACATGACAATTCTCAGGAGATTCACATCTGTCATCGTGATCGCTGTCTTTTTCGCGATGGCGGTAGAAGCCAATGCCCAGATTCAGTTCCTGGATGGCAGTCGCATTGTTGCAAATGATGGAACTGTTTCACTGGGGTCTGTTGTGCAGAATGCGACTGCCAAAGTGAAGAGTGTGACCATAAAGAATACTGGAAAATCGGCCGTGAACCTTGGGTTTGCAGCAACGGTCTATCAAGCCAATCAATCCAACGACTTCGAAGTCGTCGATACGTATGCGGCAAATCAACAGTTGCAACCCGGCGCGACCTGTACTGTCAGCGTTCGATTAAGTAATCGTACCACGGGGTACAAAACTGGCACGCTATTGATCGCAGGACAGCGGATAAATCTCTTTGGAACTGTCACAACAGGGGCCATCGTTGTTGATGATCTCGATCCCGGATTCAGTGTCACCGGAAAATGGCCCACACAATCCCCCGGTTACGGAGGACGTCAACTGCGGACGCCTGGTGGTGGACAGACAACTTCCACGGCTACAGCATCGTGGAGATTCGATGGCCTGAAGCCAGGTCTATATGAGATTGGCGTCACATGGGGCGGTGGAAGCCAAGCCCTCGCGTCGAACGCACAGTATGTCGTTCGAGATGGTAGCCCGTCAGGAACGGTTGTTGCGACTGCTACCGCAAATCAGTGGTACGTTCCAGCATCACAATACCCAGTTGTCGGTGGACAACCCTTCCAAAAACTCACGACGGTCACCA
>CAXBSB010000199.1:0-14738 GCA_963977965.1 uncultured Schlesneria sp. | reverse complement strand
AGACAAGTGTTGGCATTGTGAAGCAGATGTTCCCCTACCCCGCCGTACTGTTTGCGCAGCACGAGCGAGTGAGGGAGCCGAAAGTGCGCCGTCCCCATTATCCGTGTCATCTGTGAAATCCGTGGTTGTAAAATCTGACCACGGATTTCACGGATGTCACGGATAATCACAAGAACGAGCGATGCCAGAGTCATCGAGAAGAATGTCCGGTTTCGCTATCGGCGATCGTTAATTGAGATTCGGATGTCCTGAGCGGCGCGACACGGAAGTGTGGCCACCGCGCAGGATCGAGAGTACGCTTTGAAGAGTAATGGACCATCAGCCGGTACGCGCCACGGCCTGTTGATTTAATCGATTTCAGATCGCCGACGGAACGAAGATTCACGACTTACAACGATTTCCTGCGGCGCAACTCGTTATTTCTCGTCATGAGGTTGGGCCAACCTCGATTAAATCAACAGGCCGGCTAGCGTCCGGTTTCAATTGTCGATGCGCACGCCATTCAAAGAGAACCGGACGCTAGCGCGTACCGGCTGATTGGTGCACTGCCTCCAACGCATATGTGGAATCGGAACGGCTATGGGCGGCATCCGTCAGCTTTTATTGAAAATCGTGTACTTTGTGCATGCTTCGTGGGAACAACGGTTCCCGTCAGAGCGTCTGATATGCGAATCGCGTCTTGACAATTCAAGTCGTGACGGCACTCAAAAATGCAGAATTACGGGCCATTACAGGAACTGATCATGAAGCGATCTGCGAGCGTGCTCACTGCTCTACTGGGTATTGTGGCGGTGGCTGTTTCGTTTGCTGCTGATTCTAAGGAGCCGCCAAATCTTCGTGCCGAAATGGCTTCAGACGAATTGAAATTGCATCGCGTGACGGATGCTCCCTTCAAGATGGATGATGCCGCTGCGGCTCTCTGTAGTCGGAATCCCAAGAATTTTCACGTCCATTCGGATTGCTACTGTCACGTCTACGTCAACGATGCGGGGCTTGAAACGATGAAGTCGGGGAAAGGTGTCTATCCCGTCGGTTCCGTCATCGTCAAACAAAAGTATTCGGACGAGAAAGCGACTGAGACGGAACTGTTTACGATCATGCGCAAGATGAAGCCGGGCTATGACGCGGCTCATGGTGACTGGGAGTATTCGATTGTTGAACGAACCGGCATGAAAGAACTGGTCAGCGGGCGAATGGAAGCATGTATCAAGTGCCATACGCCGTATGCTAAGACCGACTACGTGACGCGGGTCTATCTTGCGAAGGACTCCAAGGCTGCGAAGTAGGCGCGGAGACTCCCGCTGCTGTGGCTCTCCGACTGTTTTTGATTCGCGGACTTTGCCTGCTTCGTGAGTACATCGTTTCCATTCAGAGCATCTCAATCGCGAATCATGGCTTGGCAACTTAAGTTGAAATGTCGCCGCTTTACCGGCAACACAGGAACTCACCATGAATCGATTTGCGAGCTGGACCGCTGTTCTACTGGGAATTATGGCTGTGGCTGTTTCCTTTGCTGCTGATTCTAAGGAGCCTCCAGATCAGCGAGCCCAAATGGCTGCACACGTGCCGAAATTACATCGCGTGACGGATGTTCCCTTCAAAATGGATGATGTCGTTGCCGGTCGCTGTGATGTGAATCCCAAGAATTTTCACGCACATTCGGGTTACTACTGTCACGTCTACGTCAACGATGCGGGACTTGAGACCATGAAGTCGGGCAAAGGTGTCTATCCCGTCGGTTCCGTTATCGTCAAACAAAAGTATTCCGACGAGAAAGCGACCGCGACGGAACTCTTCACGATCATGCGCAAGATGAAGCCGGGTTATGACACGGCTCATGGTGACTGGGAGTACTCGATTGTCGATCGAACCGGTAAGAAAGAACTGGTCAGTGGGCGATTGGAGGCGTGTATCGAGTGCCACACGCCGTACGCAAAGACCGACTACGTGACGCGGGTCTATCTTGCGAAGGACTCCAAAGCTGCGAAGTAGGCGTGGCAGAACAAGACGGCTTCGAATCGTTACTGCAGTCTCGTCGATCTCAAGTTTTCGAAACTTGTGAGTTGCCTGGCGTAACAACCTCTTTCAATGTGCCTGTGATTGTTTGAATGTTCAGCGGAAATTCAAGAAGAACATGCAGTACGCTTGCGGCGTACAGGACTGCAAAACCGGCGAAATAGCTTGTGCAGTACAGCGCGACTGAGGAAATCCAGAAACCGATGATCAGCAAAGCGCGTGGTCGAGAGACCGCATGCCATCCGATGATCGACGTTTTTGAGAACCAGTTCAGATAGTGGTAGGTATAGGCAAAGGCAATCAGTCGCATAATCGCAGTGCTTTCTCGAAAGTCCGCGTTGCCTGAGGACTGGTACAGTAATCGACCAATTAGAATGTTCAGCGGCTCGAATGGCTGATATGCCTGACGGAGGCTATCTGGCGGCAGGATGCCGGTTCCCGGGATCAACAGGCATGCCGCAATGCAGGCGGCGAAGACTGCCAATGAGATCAGCCCGGATCGGCTGTTTGACTTCAACGCGCCGTAGAGAACAAATACTGCTGTGAAGACAAGCACGTGAATCATCGTCACCAGCAGGTAAGCAACGATAAAGAAGGCCTGCAGGTGACTGACTGCCGCGATCAGCATCAGTGAAACCGCCAGCAGGCCGGCCATCATGGAATTCCGTCGAACCGACTGCACCAGGCACGCGGAGACAAACACCAGGTAGAACATGCCGACTTCATACTTCGGCGGAAACGGGTGCTTGAGCAGGTCATTCGCTACGAATCCGTAGACCAGTAATGCCAGCGTGGCTGCAACGAGGCTCAACCAATAGCGCCGGGATGTCGGTTCTTTGATGAAGAAGCTGCGATCGTAGAGCCATGAAATCTCGGTCGAATAGTGCAGAGGGCCCAGCACCGCATAGGCGAACAAGAAGAGATGCATCGGTGCGATGTACGCAACGCCAAGTGTTCCCAGCATCAATGCGGAATTCAGCCAGTTCAGCCCGTCGGCAGAAGTGATCCTTTGGTCGGAACTGGCTGTCATCATAATCCCAGTTTGCGGAGAACGGTCGCGAACACGTCAGAAGCTGGCTGTGGCTCCTCCGTCCATCAGCGGGTCGTAGTCATCGAATCGCATGGACTCGCGTCGCCATTGCAGGTTGACGATCCCTGTCGGTCCCGACCGGTGCTTAGCCACGACGATTTCGGCCAGGCCCGGGCGGTCTTCGGGGTTGTAGGCATCAGGGCGGTGCAGAAACATGACGATGTCTGCATCCTGTTCGATGGCGCCGCTTTCACGCAGGTCTGCCAGCCTCGGACGTTTGTCTTCGCGAAGTTCGACACCGCGGTTGAGCTGTGACAGGGCGATCAGCGGGAGTTGGTTTTCTTTGGCGATCCCTTTCAGACGTCGCGTGATCTGAGCGATCTGCTGTTCGCGATTCGCCCGTTTATCTTCGGGTTCGATCAGTTGCAGATAGTCGATGATGACCAAGCCCAGTTGATTGCGTCGTTTCAGGCGACGGCAAATGGCGCTGATCTGTCCAACTGTCCGGCCGGGATGGTCATCGATGAAAAGGGGCAGGCGACTCAGCTCAGACGATGCTTCCAGCAATGCGTGGCGTTCGTCGGGTTCCAGTTGCCCTTTGCGCAGGCGATGTCCATCGAGCTTTGCGCGGATACACAGAAAACGCTCAGCCAGTTCGAGCTTTGATTGTTCCAGACTGAAGATCAGTGTCGCCGTTTCGCCAGCACCGGCACACCATTCTGCAATGTTACAGACGAGTGCCGTCTTACCCATGGAGGGGCGAGCGGCAAGGATGATCAGTTCGGCTGGCTGGAAGCCGTTGGTCTGACGATCCAGTTCGGTAAAGCCGGTCGACAACCCGCTGATGGAGCCTTCTTTTCCCAACCGCGAGTTGATGCGGTCGAGTGTCGCCAGCATGATGTCGTCCATCGACAGCTTCTGGCTGACGTCCTGGTTTTCCAGGATATCAAAGATCCCTCGCTCTGCTTTTGTCAGAACATCGGCCGTGTCGTCTGTTCCCTCATAGCAGTCTCGCAACACCTCGGTACAGACGTTTGTCAGCGTGCGCTGGATCCACTTGTCGCGAACGATCTCGGCATAGTACTTGACGTGAGCGGCGTGCGGAACAGCTTCGAGGATTTCCAGGATGTAGGGGACACCGCCAATATCTTGAAGCTGATTACGCTTGTCGAGTTCTTCGGCCAGCGTCACGGCATCGACTTTGGTTCCGGCTTCGTTCAGCTTCAGAATTGCCGCATAGATGATCCCATGGACATCGCTGTAGAAGTGATCCGCATGCAGGATGTCGGCGACTTCGTCCATCGCCATGTTTTCGAGCAGGATGCTTCCCAGGACACTTCGTTCTGCCACCAGATTTTGAGGTGGCAGGTGAGCACCCGCGAAATCACCGAGAGGTTTCGAGCCAGCCATTTGCGAGTCCTGTGGCGGGGAAAAACAAAGCGACGCGCCGGGTGAGCGGCGCGTCGCTTATTAGGCTGCAACGAGCGTCATCGCCCGAATTACTTCTTGGCTGCTGGAACAACCCAGACCTTGACTTCGGTCTTCACTTCCGGGTGGAGCTGAATCTTGACCGTGTACATGCCGAGTTCCTTGAGCGGACCATCGAGACGGACATGATCAGCATCGACATTGTAGCCAGCGGCCTTCAGGGCCTTGCTGATATCCGGACCCATGATCGAACCGTACAGGTGACCTTCTTCGTTGGCATTGGCTTCCAGCGTGACGCTGTACTTGCCAATTGCGTCGGCTCGGACCTGCAGGTCCTTCATCTTCTGTTCGAAGAGTTGTGCCAGCTTTTCGGTGTGGCGAACAACGGCTCGCTTGTTGGCTTCGGTCGCCATAGTGGCCAGACCGTTCGGGATCAGATAATTGCGGGCGTATCCGGGCTTAACGCGAACGATTTCGCCGCGCTTGCCGAGAGACTCGACATCCTCAGCCAGAAGCAACTCAATGTTTCGAGAAACTCGTGGTCGGCCAGAGGCGGTATGAGTACTGCGTGCCATCGTGCTTGTTCCGTGAATCCTGTTCGACACCAGCCGAACGTGAAAGTTAGTTGAATCGGTCCAGTTTTCGTTTGCTGCTCAAGCAGCCATATCTCTCAGGCCACGTCAGCGGCCGCTCAATTCGTCTATTGCATCCGTTGTTTAGAACGGCACTTCGTCAGGAGATCCACCACCCGAGTGTGGAGCATCATCAAAACCACCGCCACCAAAATCGCTGGGTTCCTGGCTCATCGGGCCCGTATCCCCGCGTGAACCACCCGAAAATCCGCGTCCGCCGCCACCACCACCTCCGCCGCCCCCGCCCCCGTCCCCGCGTGAGCCGAGCATTGTCATGTTTTCACCGACAACTCGCAGCTTGCTTCGTTTCTGGCCAGATTCGCGGTCATCCCACGTATCGAGCTGCAAGCGGCCTTCGATGAGGACTGGTCTTCCTTTGGCGAGGTATTCGCCCGCGACTTCAGCAGTTCGCCCCCAGAGCGTGACGTCGACAAACGTCGTTTCTTCCTTTCGCGAGTTCGACTGTTTGTCGAACCATTGCCGGCTCACAGCCAGTCCAATTTCCGTCACGGCGGTGCCGCCCGTGGTGTACTTGACTTGCGGATCGCGCGTCAGATTTCCAACGAGAATGACTTTATTGAAACTTGCCATGACAAGGCTCCTGAAAGGAGGTCAACGCTGGTTTGAAACCGCCGCCAGCACGGCACTGGCGGAGGACTATCGGTCTTCGTCGAGTCCATCTGGAAGACGATCACGATCGCCAAAGTTGGCGCGTGGATCGCGTGGGTCAGGTCGTTGTTCGGGGCTGTGAATCGCACCGTCGTGTGATGTCAGTGCTTCGACCATCGCGTCGAAGATGACCTTCGGATGACGAATCACCAATTGACGCAGAACGGTGTCGTTCAGCTTGCAGAGACGATTCAGTTCCGTCATCTGCGCGCCGTCCATCTTGAAGCAGGCGAGGAAATAAAGCCCCTTGCGATGTCCTTCGATTGGATAGCAGAGCTTTCCTTCCTGCCATGGGCGGGAAGCGACGACATTGGCTCCGACGCGATCCAGGATGCTCTTCACCTGACCCTGAACTCCATCCGGATCAGCCGCAAAGCGGTTGCTGTCGAGCAGGAACATTCCCTCATACATGTACTCGGACAAAATAAATCCCCTTCGATTGTTGCAGTCGAATCCGACTGCGTCTGCTGACTCAATTCGCTATGGACGGTTTGGTGGTACAAATTCGCGTGCGGAAACCAATAGTTTTACCGGCTTCAGCGTAATTTGCAACCAGCGGCGTGTTTCGATCACTCGGGAAATCTGGATTTCAATCCGCGGCATTCATATTCGGACCAGTGGATTCAAATTCGGATTTCGACAGACTACTTTTCCTCGGGTCCGGAGTTGTATTTGTTCATGGCAGCTTCGATTCCCGAATTTGCCCAAGTTTCCACTGCGGAGGCCGCCCGGACGATTGCGGCATCCATTAAATCCTGCTCATCCTTGCGAAACCGGCCTAACACAAAATCGGCAGCGTCCATTTCTCCGGGAGGCCGCCCGATTCCGATTCTCAGCCGACAGATCGCATCTGTACTCAGGCAGCTCAGGATGCTTTGCAGCCCCTTTTGCCCACCTGCGGAACCGGTCGCTCGAAGTCGAAGTTGCCCCACCTTCAAGTTCAGGTCGTCGCCAATCACGATCAGGTCTGACAGTGGGGTCTGATAGAACTTCACAACTTGTTGAACACTGCGTCCGCTGAGGTTCATAAACGTCTGCGGGGCAACGAGTAACAGTTTTTCGGATCCGTAGAGGATCTCAGTGAGGTTCGCTTCAAATCGTAGCTTCGGCTTCGGGGCACTCCACCGCCGGGATAACTCGGCCAGAGTGTCAAATCCGACGTTGTGCCGAGTTCCCTCGTACTTGCTGCCGGGATTTCCCAAGCCGACGACGATTTTCATCGGCTTTCTCCGCTAGCCTTAGTGGTCTCAGAAAACCGGGCAGGAAATCGATGTTCGCCAGCCCGGCGTTTGAGTCCATCCGACTATTTCTTCTTGGTGTCTTTCTTGTCATCCGCTGCAGCAGCGGCTGCATCTGGTTTCTTGCCAATGACTTCTGGCTCGGCTGGACCAGCTTCGGTCGTGGTGGCCTGTTCCTGCAGTTTCACAACGTGGACGACGATGGCGTCTGGCTGTGCGTGAGCGTGTGAGCCTTCGGGCAGTTCCAGGTCACGGACATGGATTGCCTGGCCCAACTGCAGAGCCGTGATTCGGAGCTGAATCGAATCTGGAATCTGGTAGGCGAGGCAGTCGATGGTCAACTGGTGCAGCGGTTGTTCCAGGATACCACCGGCCAGAACGCCTGGTGCGGTTCCTCGCAACTCGATGGGAACAGTGATGTTAACTCGTTCGTTGGGGTCGACTCGCAGCAGGTCGACGTGGCAGATTTCCTTACCGAAAACGTCCCATTGAACTTCGCGGATAACGGCCTTGTCCTGCTTACCGGCCAAGTCCAGATCCACGACGTGAGCACCTGATTTCAGGACTGGGCGCAGGACATCGGACGCTACCAGGATTGGTGTCGGTGGAGCGTTGTGGCCGTAGACGTTACCTGGAACAAGCCCCTTTTCGCGGAGTCTTCGGCAAGCCGCCGAACCCATTTGTGTGCGTGGTTCGACAACCAGCTTCGCTTCCTTTGACATGTCGCCCTGTGCCTTTCAAAACCTAAAAACCCGAGTTCACGAAATTCAGCGGACCGAAAAGTGTAACGAAGCTCATTTCCGCCTGCAATATACCCGCGATTTCTATATTGGTGCGGCTCATGGAAAGGTTGAGAATTGTTCGTAAGTGTTGAAATGTCTGTGGTTTGTGTGCGGTTGTTGCCGTTGAGTTTGTGCATGGTGTTCCTGATGCGGCGGTTATATTCGGAACGCGTTCGGCCCAATCGGGCCAGCAGTTCATCCAGCCAGGGCCTTTTGGCCCTGGAAAACGATGTAAAAGCTGAACCTGAGGCCTGAAGGGCCGGTATTGAAACTCATGGAAAGCAACGAATGGCCCTTCAGGCCTCATGAAACCATTGGTGGGATCGATTCCAGGGCCGCACGGCCCTGGCTGGTTGAACTGCTGGCCCCTCGGGCCGAAAATCAGATTCAGGGCCCCTGTTTCACGGTCAACTCTAAAGTCCTTGCAACTGTGTTGAATACGCCTTCAGCGCTGCCTTGCGCGAAGTCTGTTTTCTAGCACGAACGCGCTGGTCACGACTTCTGTTTCGTTCCTGTTGGGGGTATCGTAGAGTCGCTTCTGAGGGGATTTCGGTGCGGTGAGAGAGTTCGTTGACTCCCTGATGATCCAGTAGAAATGCTGGAATATGGAGACGACCATGATCGTGGCGCAGGTTGAGAAACGCAGCGCAATTGAGCGGATTCATGGACTGGTGACTCTGGTTGCCGTTTTGTCAGCAATAAGTCTGCTTGAAGCGCCCGTTCATGCCTCTTCCTCGGCGCTGATTTCTGCAGCCGCGGAGCTCTCTCATGCCTCTCTTGTTCAAGTTCGATTTCGCGGGGTGAATCCGCGGATGGCTGATCAGGCTCGCAAGGCCGAGATCGAAAAGGCTCAGCAGAAAGCCAAGGAAAAGGCGCTGGATCAAGCGCTTCAGCCTGCTGGTCCATTGAAGCCTCTCTTGCGTTGGCTGCTGACGCCGAACGGTGTGCCTGGAGCTCCCCCCGAACAGTCCGTGCCCCAAAAGGAGACCGGGAAAGATCGCGACTTTATGGACGGGCGCGCTCCGCATGATTTGAAGATTGAGCAAGTCATGCGTGCTGCTGAGAAATCTGCCGGCAAGAAAGACTGGAAGAGTGCCGTTGAGTTCCTGCAAAAGATTCTTGATCAACCCGAAGACACTCTCTATCGACTCTCCGATGGCCGCTGGCAATCGGTGCGGCGGACTGCCAACGAACTGTTAGGAAGTGCGCCTAAAGAAGTTCTGCAAGACTATCGAACTCAGTACTCAGGGTTGGCTCAGCAGATGCTCGCCGATGCTCGTCGTACGGGTCGGACTGCTGACTATGTCAATGTGGCGAATCGCTTCCAGCATACGCCAGCAGGCTTCGAGGCAGTCAATTACCTCGGCAGCATGCATTTTGATCGAGGCGAATTTGGATTGGCTGCAGCCTGGTTTGATCAGATTGCCCGATCAACACTCTCAAGTGACGGTGCCTGGCGCGTAAAGGCGGCACTGGCCTATCGCAAAGCGGGGAATCTGTCAGCCAGCAAGGAATTGCTGGCGGGCCTCGATCAGGCAACTGCTAACCGCGTGAATCTGGGGACGGGGGCCGTTGAACCGGAAACCTGGATTGGCGGTAAGACAACCGAAATGCCGGGCCGATCTGCGATCCTGAAGGAATGGACTCAGATCTACGGGACCGCCGCGCGCCGCGGTACTGCAATCGGCGGTGAACCGCTGCTGGCACCGCTCTGGAATATCCCTTTGACCAGCAGTCATACGGTCAAGCGGCGATTGAACTGGTTACTTCAAGATCTGACGGACCAGCAGAAGACACCCGTGCTGGCGGCGATGCCGCTGGTGGTGGGAGGCAAAGTGGTCTATCGCGATCTGCGAGGAGTCCGTGCTGTCGACATCGAAACGGGGAAGACGATCTGGGAAAGCATGGAAGGAGTCTCGGCCGAACGGATCCTGGGAGGTCTTTCCAATCAGCAGGTTGAATCCCGTGAAGCCTGGCGATTCCGGATCAATCAGTTTCAGGTTGAGAATCAGGAGTATCAAGGTCAATCGGTTGAGTACCATCCGCTTGCCAGCCTGTTGTTCCGCGACGGGATTTATGGGCTGATCAGCAGCGATGGCCAGCAGGTCTTTGTGCTGGAAGATCATGGGATTCTGTCACGACATCAACCAGGGCAGCACTGGGGATTTGACGGGTCGAACGAGTCGCAAGATCCCTATGGTGTTCCCTGGAAAACGAATCGACTGGTTTCCTACGATTTGAAGACGGGACGTCCGCGCTGGAGCATTGGTGGAGGAGAGTCCAAAGAATCCTTCGATCTGCCGCTGGCAGGTTCATTCTTCTATGGAACCCCAGCCATCGATGGCGACGAATTGCTGATCGTGGCCGGAAAGGGTGATGACGTTCGGCTGTGGGGATTGGATCGAGCGACGGGGACGCCTCGCTGGTCCCAATTGATTGCCTACACCGATACAAAGATTGAACAGGACATTGGACGACGCTGGTTCTGTGCTCAAGTTGCATCTGACGGCGGCGTCATCGTCTGTCCGACAACGGTTGGCTGGCTGGTCGGTGTCGATCGAATGCGACAATCGGTGTTGTGGGCTCATCGCTACATTCCTCCATCAGGAAGTCATGAGCGAGATCCCAATTCTCAATTTGTGCCTCAACGTGATCTGAGTCTGCAGTGGTCTCCGTCAGCTCCAGTGATTTCTGGCAGTACTGTTGTTTATACGCCGCCTGAAGAATCCATCGTCCTGGCACTAAATCTTCTGGATGGTCGACGCTTGTGGGAGATGCCGAAAGAGACATGGATGTATCTGGCTGGCGTGTTCGATGAGCGAGTGGTGATGGTGGGACAGACGGAAGTGGCTGCTCTGGAACTTGCCACAGGAAAGGTTCTGTGGAAATCATCGCTCGACGGGTCTCAGCCCTCAGGTCGCGGCCAGGGAGTGGAAGATCAGTACTACTTGCCGCTGTCGAATGGTGAGTTGAGAGTAATCGACCTGAAGACCGGAAAGACGATCTCCAGCGGATACGTTCCTTCAACACATCCACCGCTGGGGAATCTGGCGATGCACCAGGGAAAACTGGTTGCACTGGGGGCCAATGGTCTCGTCGGATTTGGTCAGCGGGAAGCGGTTCTGGCCGAGATCCAGCGTCGCAAGGCAGCGAACGCGACGGATAGCTGGGCACTACTGCGCGAGGCTGAGATTCAATTGCTGAATCGCCAGCATGCTGTGGCGCTGCCGCTCTTGCAGGCGATCGATCCTGCAGGCCTGACCGCCGATGAACAATCGCGCCGACATGGTGAATTGCTGGAATGCCTGGCAAACGTGATTCGGCAAGATCCCAAGTCACATGCGACGGAACTGGAGGAACTCGGACGTCTGGCGAAGACACCGTCCGAACGACGTCTGCATCAGGAGTTGACTGCTGACCATCTGGCCGTCAGCGGGAAGCCTCTGGAAGCCTTCGACATCCTCTGGTCGCTGGGTAAATCATTCGATGGTGAAACGACGATCGTTCGCAGTGACGACCCTCAGGTCCAACTGTCACCGCGTGTCTGGTTGTCGGCGCGACTGCACGATTTGTGGAGTTCAGCGGAGGGAGCGAATCGTGAACAGGTCGATTCTCGTGTCGCCGCTCTTGTCGCTGATGCGAAAGGGGCAAACGCATCTGTTCGCGGATCGATCGTCGCGCTGCTTGGGTTTCATCCCTTTGCGGTGTCGTTGAAAGAGGCCGTGATAGATGATCTGGCAACTGCAGGGGATTTTTCAGGAGCAGAACTGGAGTTGCTGAAGCTTACGTCGGGGGCTGATCGTCTGGTTTCTGCGCGAGCCATTCTGCGTCTGGCACGGTTGATGGAACAGTTCAATCTGCCTGCAGATGCTGGCTATTATTATCGCTCGCTGGAAAGCGAATTTGGCGATGTTGTCGTGGCCGATGGTGTCACGGGGGCTGAACTGGTGAAGCGATTGCGAACCGAGAGCAAGGTCGCAGATGCAAAACGAGTTCGAGTCTCCGCCTGGGATGAGCGACCATTGCAACTGATCCAGGGACCGATTCAGTACATGCCGCCATCGCACGAGAGCGTCTTGCGATCGCCGCTGCCGTACTTCGATCCGTTGACGGTTGAGTTCCATCAACAGGAACAGCGTCTGGCGTTTGGATACATCGACAACGGAACCTATGCATGGCTGGCACCACTTCGCAGCAGCCCGCGAAATCAAGGTGAGGCTTATATTTCAAGTGAGTTCCTGGGCCATCAGGTTGTTCTGGTCAACCGTGATGTCCTGCATGTCTTGTCGCCCGTTGAAAAGCGAATGATGTGGGCGAAGGCATTGGACGGGGCAGGGGAGGGTGGACCATTCTGGAGACATGCCTCTCGACCGCCACTCATCGCGATGACCGATGCAACTCAGGATCGAGACCAATCCCCAGTGCTTCTGCAGGCAGGAGTGACAGGTCGACTGGCGGCAGTTCAGCCGGGTTATGTCTGTGTTTACGGCCGTCGTTCGATTTCGGTAGTGGACCCTCGCACAGGGGAATGGCTCTGGCGAAAAGATGGGATTCCCCAGTTTGCTCAGGTGCTTGGAAACCGTGACATGATTTGTGTGATTCCACAGGATCGCAGCAAGTCGGAAGCGTTTCGCGTCTCGGACGGCAAGCAGTTGAAGATCGAAAAACTCGGGACAATGCTCGGCAACGCATTGCAGATGTCAGGAGATTCGCTCTTACTGCTGGAGGGGTCAGGCGCGAAGGTTGGATTCCTGAACTTAGGAGGAGGCCGTAGCAGACTTCGGTTGCACCAGCCACTGGCTCAGACAGACCGCTGGAAAGCGGATCTTCCCTCAGGTGCGCTGGTGACAGCAATCGATCAGCACCAGTTATTAGTCGTTCCACCCGATGGCAAGGTGGAACGAATTGAAATTGCGACCGGCAAACGAATCGCAATGGCGCCGATTCCAGTTGCGGATACGAAGCTTCGTCGGACGGATACATTCGCCCTGGCGGATGACGACAACATCTATCTGATTTCCAACGTGATGGAGACCGCGGGATTTCATCACTACGGCGAAAGCCTGCCATCGATTCGAGCAAACGGTGTGATCCATGCCTGGAAGCGATCCGATGGTTCGCTCGCCTGGCGTCAGGAAGTTAAGCACCAGAATCTGGTTGTCGATCGATTCCGTTCGATGCCGATCCTGCTGTTTGTCGCACGCAGTTGGAAGCAGAAAGGGAACATCAGCTACGGAACGCTGAGTATTCAGGCGATCCACAAGCAGACGGGAAAGGTCCTGCACGATTCGACGGTGGCTTCGATGTACAGCGGGTTTCACAGCCTGGATGTGAATCTGTCAGAACTCTCGATCGAACTGAAGTCCTATAACCTGCGGATGCGCCTGGTTCCAACGAATGGGCCGGTAGCCGAGGTGAAACCGGTCAAGCCTGCTGAAGACGAGAAAAAGAACTGATGAATTGGGGCGTCAATCTTGTTGACTGAGTCGGAATGAGCACTCATTTGTGAGTCGAGCGATCACGCTTTGGCAGCAGATAGAAGATGAGCAGTAGCGTTCCAAAAAAGGCATTCCCCACAATCAGTGTCCACCACGAGTTCGCACGCTGCGTTTCATTGGGCGTTTCGAGGTGCTGAGGCAAGGTGTATTGTTTGGTCACAATCAAGTCCGCGCGACGATGATCAACGACGGAGTCGACACCATCCAGTGGAAATCCGTCGGGTGTGAATACGGAGTCGTCGATTTCAGTGTTCACGGACTCCCAAATGTAGTTCAGTATTTCGACTTTGTTTCCTCGATCAGAAGTCAGGGTCACTTTTTCTGGTACCCATACATTCGAAATCTGAATCGGTTTGAGTGTCTGTTGTTGGCGAGCATCGACTTCAATGCTACTTCCAATGCGTTCACGAACTTCGAGTTTTAAAGGAAAGAAGTCCTTGGTGCTGTCGTACCAGGCGGTACGCAAAAAGCTTGGGTTTCCTGTGGCTTTGTCCATGATGGTCATGTCGACTCGATGGACTCCGTTCGATTCGGACGTTACAGCAACTGGAAAGGTTGCCAGTTGTTTCTCGTAGGTCGAAACGATTGACTCAAAGGTGACTCCTTTGTCGAGATCTAACCGATGACCCACTCCAAGGCAGCGAACATCGGTCGCTCGTACCCAGGGCGGATGGGTTCGAGTGATGGGGAGTACCGAGATGTTGTTATGCCCAAGATGACGCACAATCATTGCGTCCTCAAGCAAGATAAATTTTCCGCCATCAATTCCAGGGATCCAATCTCTTGGTGAGACAGGTGAAGTGTCCGGGTCGCGCGATTTTCGAGTCGGTTCAGTGCGATCAAACCGAAGTCTTCGGCGGTTGAAATCAAATGCGCAAAAGACTTTCACCTCGCCCGAAATCTCACCCCATTCCGGATGAGATTCTTTCAACGTCCCTTCAATTGCAAACTTACCCTTCGTCAGCTTGTGTCGACCTGCGACAAATCCTGCGAAAACGAACTTCGCTAAGCCTGTACTTTGAATCTTCTGTGTTTCGCTTTCGTCTGCGGCATGGCAATCGTCAGGGACCATAATCGACGCGAACGAAAAAATGACCAGCGCTGTGAACCCGGAAGCGAGGATAGGCCATCGTTTGACGAGTGGGTTCGGATACTGAAAACGCCTGTCCGAGGAATTCATAGTGCTTTTCCACAGTCCTCCAAACTGCTAATCGACTTGATTCGATCACAGACTCCTGTGAGTCTAAAGCGAACGACCCGCTGTTGCCAAACCGAATTCCGATGGAGTCGATGACGAAAAGAGGACAATGACGAAAAGGGGATGACGAAAAGGGGATGACGAAAAGGGGATGACGAAAAGGGGATGACGAAAAGGGGACAGGGTGCGTCGGCGTAAGCCGGAGAAAGGTAGCGAATGCAAGAGTCGTACAAGGTAAGACCTAGCC
>CAXBSB010000198.1:0-14769 GCA_963977965.1 uncultured Schlesneria sp. | reverse complement strand
AGCGCGAACGTCAAGGGGCACTGGCCCGCCGTGAACGACGAGCATTCAATCGACATGCCAACACTTTGATTCGTCAGTGACTTCCGGTCAAGATGACCGGATTACCTCGGCCATCCCTTACCTTTTGGATTGGGAACGGACTTAAGGCGCCAATGCTGATCAACGCAGATGACGACTTTCGAGCGAGGCGGCTGCGTTAAGCGAACCAAGTCTGCAATTCCTGCGATATGGCGGAGGGAATCAGGATCAACTTCGATCGTCTCGCATTCGACCATCCCATCCCATCTCAAACGCATTTCCTGAGATGGCGCGATTCAGGGCTTCGAGGTTTGGGAGAACACTGGAAAGCGAAAATTTCTGCATCTCCCGGATTTCGTTTTCCAGATCCTGAGCTTCGATGATTCACTTGCAGCCGTGTCTGCGTGTGAATCAAAGCCTACCCGGCACGACTCGAGTGATCTCATTCAAAAACAGTCGCCGGATCGCATCGTAACCCCGATCGTTGGGGTCTTCGAGATTGTCCCAGTACCAATAGGTCGGGTCCGATTTTCTGTAGGCATGATGCCAGAAATGTGTGCAGTGAATGCCATGTCCCAGGAATTCGCCTCGCATATCAACCAACGTCACGTCGTCGTGCCGGTCAGCAAAGTCGGATAGAACTTTATTGTAGGCCTGCAAGACCTGTACTCCGTCGGTCCACGCCGGAAGTCCTGCATAGATGATGTCGCCGTCCCCGTCTGTCGGGTCGTAGATATTGGCGATGAAGATCTGGCAGCCACCGGGAAACGCTTCGCGCACTCGTGAGGCGATCTGTTCCAGGCGATGATCGAAGTTCTTGACCCATTCGTCAATTTGATCCAGCCTGGCACCGTACATCGCACCTTCACGGGCGGGTGTACGTCCATAGTTGTGAATCACATCGTTTCCGCCGGTCGTGATGACAACGATTCCGAAAGTTTGATCGTCTTGGACGATCAGTTTTGGAAGCTGGTAGTCGACACATTCAATCGAAGTTGTCCCCGAGATGGCGAGGTTCTGAGTTTCGAGGTTCGGCAGGACTCTGGAAAGTGATACGTTCTGCATCTCTGGGAATTCGTTATCCGGGTTTTGAGCCAGTCTTCGAAAATACGAAAGGCCACCGGTTGTTGCCCCGAGTCCCTGAGTCACGCTGTCACCCAGTCCGAGCAACACCACTTTGCGATCGCTCCACTTCTTTGCGAAGTGCTCTCTCGGAACAACTGGCCCTGCTGGCCCGGATCCTACGGGGCGGGCGAAGCGAAAATGAGTCCACAGCGCAACTACCAGCAAAACTGCGGTACCGAGAGAAACCAGCAGGATCAGACGACGGCGCGTCGTGTTTCGAGGGCCAGGAACCGGTTCCATGGGCTGTCTCACGTATCGAGTACAGTTTCTTCCGCGGCACTCTATCCCTGAAATCCTACCATTTCGTGGCGGCAGCACGCTCCAGCGTAAAGACCGTCGTACCGTTACGGAAGACCGTCACGGTCCCTGTGGATTGGCTGACCGTGATCGCCATCGCCAGCGTATGAGCAGTGATTGCCGCGGCAGTCTGATGTCGTGCACCGAGCCCGTGAGGCAATCCCGGCGGAGCTGATTTCGGCATCAGATAGGTTCCGGCACTGAGAACGGTTCCGTCACCCTGGATGACAAATGCTCCGTCAATCAGTGCGTACTCTTTCATCGTCTCGGCCAGACTGGGGTCGAGAACATTGCGCAGATTCTTCGAGTAGCCGTGGAATGGATTCAGGACGAGTTGCTGGGCGTGACGCAATACGTTGCGTGCGTCGCCGACAACGAACATCGTTCCGACCGGATGGGCCTCACGTCCTTCGGCAGCAATTTCGACTGCCAGCGACAGGATTCGCAGCATCACGGCCGGACGGACGACGTCGACTCCGCGACGGTTCTTTTCTGAAAGCATCGCGCGGAAATGCGATTCTGGTTTTGTGATCGAAATGCTGTCCAGTCGACGGCCGTCAGCACCTGTTACACAGACAACGCTGTGCTTTTCATTCAGCAGTCCCTGTGATGCCGCCAGCAGTAGTCCCAGATTCGAACGATCCAGTCGTGACAATGTGGCATGCAGGCCATCGAAAACGTGAGTGTCCTCACGTTCGATTTCGAAGTCTTCGCTGTGTTCGGTCGTGACCAGCAGCAAGCGACCTTGCCAGTTTGCCAGCAGTTCCCAGGGAACTCCTTCCAGGCGATCTACAGCCAGCAGTAATGCCTGGGCCCCGATGGCCTCAACCAGTTGCATGGCCTGCTTGACGAGCATCTGAGTCAGGCGAGGGATACTGGGGGCTCGCTGCCGACGTTGATCCGGTTGCAGCCCCGCTTTTGCCAGCAGCAGCACATCGATTGCCCGGGTGTCTTTGGCTTCGATCAACTGTTCTCGAAACTCGGGTTGCTTCAGAAGTTCAGCCAGCGCGGCCAGAACTTCGACATGTGTCTGCTGAAGTTTACGTCCGATCACCAGCAGAACGATCAACTGGACTTTTTGACCAGTCGGGACGCCATAGTCGACCCCGAGTCGACTGCGGCCCATGACGACTCGAAAATCGCCATCCCAGTCGATAAAGGCATGAGGCAGAGCGAAATCGCTGGAAACCAGAGTTTGAGCGGCGGCTTCACGTTCTTCGATTGCAGTCAGAACGACGTCGGAGGCAATCCCTTCGTCTTCCCAATTGGCAGCCTGGACCAAGGAGCGAATCGCTGCCGGCCGTGATTTGGCCGACATTTCGACGATACGAATCGCGCTGACCAGTTCGCCAAGATCCAATTGGTCGCCCTCCGCTCACATCGAAGGTGAGTGATCCCAAAATCAATGCACACCGTGAAATCCCCTTATATTACAAGGCTCACTGTCATCGCAACCAAATCGCAGAGATTTGAAGGGGATTGAGTCGAATCTAAGGGAGAACGACCTCGGCGGGACGCATGTCATTCGCCGTGAATTGATGAATCTCGCCATGGAACGCGTAACGGATCAGGAACCATTTCGGGGACACTGGTTGTTGAACGGCCTTCGCGGCATCTTCCAGCGAGCATTTCAATTGATCATCGCGAACGAGTGACTGCAGGTGTTGCGTGATATCAAACATTCTCGACTGACCGTTTTGGAGTTCGCCGTAAATCCCCTGACCGCAATAGGCCTGCAAGACCTTCAGGCCTTTCGCTGGAACTTCGGGAGCGGCGCGGCCATCGAGATAGATGAAGGAACCTTCATCGTAAACATGATCGAATGTTCTGCCGTCGAGCAGAAATCGAATTCGGAAATGCTTCGACTTTGAGGGGACGGGATCGACCGGGACTGTGGTTCCGTTCGCGACGACCGCCAGTGTTCCAGACGTCGACACCGCTCGCACTCGTTCCGTCAGGTCCACCCAGGTTCCTCGCGTTCCATACTGAGCTTCGAGTACGACCAGCGACGAGTCGCCTGATTTTGCCTGTTGGCGATCCTTGGGGAGATTCAAGATGGCGGGAATGTCTGGCCCAAGGTCGATGGTGTCTTCTAGGTGAAAAAAGCTGGTCCAGGTTGACCCCTGGGTACTCCAGCGGATCAGAACAAATGCCGCGTTGGACTGCGGTTGCACGACGTCTCGGACTGCGACTTTCAGACGGTTGTCATTAATCCTGGCAGTGACGTGATCCGTTACATCCTGCCAGTTCCCTTCACCCAGAATCGTCCCGCCGAACTTTGCTTCGTGAATCTTCAAGCCGGGGCCTGGTTCGGCATCAGGATTCGGCCGAGTGTCGATGACAACGGCAGAATCCATATCGCTTCCCGCGAATTCGAAGTCCCGTCCATCGATGCGATACCGCAGGATCAGGTACTTGCGAACACCAAAGACCGGATCGTTGCCGACGAGCGAATTGTTGCTGACCGCCCCGACGATGCCACTCTGGGAAACCCTCTGCAATCGTTCGGTCAGATCTGTCCAATGCCCCGGCGCACCGTACTTTGCTTCCAGAACTTCCAGTCCCTTCGTCGAGCGAGGTTTTGGTGCGACAACAGCGGGCTTTGTGGCTTCAACCACAGTCTTCTCTGTCATTCCTGCGAGATTTTTTGACGGGTTGGCGGGTTGGACAGGTTGAAAATTCTTAGTCGATAATTCAGTGGTCTTGCTGACGGGGCGCTGCCTGGTACTGAGGACTACTCCAATGGCAACAATTGCGAAAACGGCGAGTCCAGCGCCGATCAGAAGCGGTTTTGAGTTCGCTGGTGCTGCGGCGGGACGAACCGCCCGGTTATCTCGCCCTGCCCCCGGACTCTTTCGAGACGACTTTTCGGGGGACTCCTTTTTGGGTTTGATAACAGGCGTAGTTTCCGCGAGCAGTTCATCTGCCTCTGCGATTGGGACGGGAACTCGCGATAATTCGATCCGGGCTGCTTCGTCGATCGTTTCTTTCAATCGAGCGTCGTAGGCTTTTTTCTTGTCAGCCACCAGCAGGCAGACGCGTGCCTTCGATAATTCGTTCAGAACCTGTTGCGAAACCTTCATATGCTCGCCCGAAGCACATTGCGAGACATATGTCATCTGTCGATCCGCTGCGGCTTCGATCACATCAGGATCCGACTCGAAGTTCGCAATTCCCAGTAGTCGATAGTGATTCGGGGGTTGTTCCGACTTGGGGATGCCGAGCCACTTGTAATAGGGGTCGAAGGTGGTCATCACGAATCTCTGCCGACAAGTCAACGGAGGACAACTCTGCAACGAGTCGCCTCACCGTACCTGCACAGTCTCAATGACACAAGCAGCGACTCTTCAAACTGTTGGAAATGCAACGAGTTAAGGTTGGTGGCTGATGATGAGATCGTGAAGCATCACCTACTGCGCGACAGCCAGAGCGGCAGCGACTGCCAGGACATCGCAGCGTTCATTCTCGGGGTGTCCCATGTGTCCACGGACGTGAGTGAATCGCACCTTATGCGTTGTCAGCAACTGGTCAAGCTTCTGCCAGAGTTCCACGTTTTTGACGGGCTTCCAGGAGTTCCCCTCGCGCCGTCGCCAGCCGTTTTTCTTCCAGCCCGCCATCCAGGAAGCGGCCCCTTGTGCTACGTAGCTGCTATCGGTCACCACTTCCACCTCAGACCGCGACTTCAACGCTTCGAGCCCGGAAATGACTGCTTGAAGTTCCATCTGGTTGTTGGTGGTCTCGGGGTCTCCGCCTGACAGCTCTTTTTCAGAGCCGGATGCGGGGTGTCTGAGGATGCACCCCCAGCCGCCCGGTCCCGGATTGCCTCGACAGGCACCGTCGGTGAACAGTTGGACGAACGGGAGGTTGTTGACGCCAGCGGCAGTTGATTCGCTCGACATGGACCGATCCGGAAAACAGCACGTCTGGGTGTCCGACGATAAAATGCGGGCGGTAAACCGTTTGTCGAGCTTTGAACTGCCGCGGACTCGCGTCAGGATGACGCCCAGGCGAGTCCACCGTTCTTTTGAATTCTCGCTGAATCCGGCTGGGCCATTCTGAATTGTGACTGTTTTGAATCGTGACCGTTTTGAACCGTAACCGTGAAGAGGCCACAGGCTCCGACCAGTCAATCAGCCCGTATCAACCGTCAGCGAAGCCAGCCGGATCTTAACGTTCGCGGAACACGATACGACCGCGATTTAGGTCGTATGGCGAAACTTCCACCACAACGTGATCTCCCGGCACGATACGGATGAAGTGTTTCCGCATCTTTCCTGCCACATGAGCCAGCACCATGTGACCATTAGTCAATTTCACGCGAAATTGCGTGTTCGCCAGCGCCTCTACAACATCTCCTTCGACGTCAATGGCCTCTTCTTTGGGCATACCGATTGATCTCTTCTTTCATCAATAACAAGACTTGTTTTCGCAACCCAAAACTCGACTTCCGATATTTTGGAGCGTTGGGATTATAGCGACCCCGCTTCAGCAACGCCAAGACTTATCTGAATTCCGAAGGAAAGTTCACAGATTTGCCCGGTTCTGGTGGCTGGAACCACCGAAGACAAAATGACATAAACCCTTGCTTCTCTTCAGTGTTTTCCAAATCTTTCTGCGAGGTTCGGCTCAGGTTATTGAGGTTTCAATCGTTCCTCGTGGAGTTTTTTCCACTCACTCCCCAATTCCTGAACTGTCTTACCGGTCGAGTCAGTCCAGAGAGATTCGTCGTAGCGACCTTCGCGAGCGGCGGCGTTCAGCTTGCGGACGATCTCCTTGTCATAGGTCACTGTGACCCAGTTCAGAAAGTTGGCTGTCACACGGTAGCTGGAATCATATTTCGCTTCGGCAAAGTTCTTTTTTGTAATCTCGGCGCCACGTGACTGTGGTTCGTAAAGGAACCAGCGGACGTAGTCGGCGATCCCTTCCACGATCCAACCGGGCGTCGTTCTCGCTCGAGGCTGACCTCTTCGAGCCCAGTAATTCTGCACGACATGAACCAGTTCATGGACAACCGCTCCGCAGGCTTCTCCGTCGCGTTCGCGGCGGAACCAGGGGGTGCTGAGGTTGACACCTGCACCCAGGGCAGAAGCAGGCGTTCCCCCCATATCGCTCCGATATCGAAACGTGACTTTTGTCGGGGCCTGGTATCCTTCACTCGGTAACAGCGCGACCACCTTTGGGTACCATTCGGACACTACGGGTTTGAGTTTCTTTTCAGTCCACTCCATGAGGTCGGGAGCGTCCGTGGCATCGACGATAAACTGGAACTTGCCATCGTCAGTTTCAAACGACTTCAAAATCGGCTTTTGAACGATGGACGTGGGAGCAGGCGCGTCAGCATCGATAACATCGAATTCGCTGTAGAATGTGTTGCCAAAGTTGTCTCGATCTTCGGTCCGCGCAATGTCAAACAGCAGGTAACGGAACTGACCGACAATCCCGACGCTGTCGCTGATGGTGACACCATGCTGTCCCGCGCCGTCACCATCTTTGGGGCGAGTATCGATCGCTGCGACCTGCTTCCACCCAGTTCTTGCAGGATCAGTTCCCGTCTTGGGCTCAGCGTTAAAGCTTTCAGCGGTACCGTCAGCAGCGTACAGAGTGTAAACCTGCGGCCCGCGCGAACCGTCGTGCCAGGAATAGCTGCTAACCTGTTTGATTGAAACGACGCGTCCAAGATCAATACGAATGCGCCCTCCCGCAGTTCCGGATCGGAAAAAGAAATTCTGTGCCGGTTGATCGTCACTACCGGGAACTCGCCCATCATGCAGTACGGCGACATCTCCCCCATTGCGATCCCGCTGGCCATCGATCAGCTGAAACTGTGCATTCGTCGCAGCGTCGTTGTTCGCGGGTGATGGGATGCCGGGAAACGTGAATCCAGCATTCGTCTCGCTATGCCCGGTGGCAATCTTGATTTCGGCGTGGCATGCGGAACTGGCGACCAATATCAAAGCTGTGACGACGAAAGCGTTGTAGATTGTCTGTAGTGAATTCATGGATCTTGGATTGTCTCAGTAGGAGTTTGGTGAATCGCTTTCGAAGCTACAATGAAGCGTGCCAGTCGCAGCGCACGAATCTTGGTTTCCAAGGAATGACTGTTCCAATTGGCGACAACCGAAAGGGCTTCGTCCCATGTGCATCCGTATGCCTCACGGACCTGACGCGTCGCCGCTGGTTTATCACAATTCGCAATGAAACTGTCGATGGATTTCAGGATGAGTTTGGCATCGGCTTCCGACAAGCAGGCTGTCATCTGCTGTAAATCCGGTCCCAGAAAATCGTTGCCGAATTTCGATTCCAGCCTCTGAAGAATGGCCTGAATTGTCTCCGATTGCAGAACAAGAGCCTGTTCCAATTGTCGTATCCGGTCGTGGAGAAATCGAGGATCGACGACCGGCAGGAAACCCATTGGGATCATGGCAGTAACTCAACCTGGATGACAAGCGAGCCGCCGATTTCAAAGCTCTCGCTCAATCATGATAGACAAGAAGAACATAAAAGACTTGCACTATTATGTTCATTCTTACCAATCGACGGCAATGACGTTCGATAGGAAGAAACGTCTGCTTTCCTGAAACAGACGGAACCCCGTTGAATCTTTGGGCGATTACGGTCAACCGGCTCGCAAAAGCGGAATCGGCATCTGCGGCGGTATCAACCCGGCAATGTGATCGACAGTACGCACGGTCGCACCTTGCTGCTCGGAAACGAATTGCCGGGCAATCATGCCCATCTGGTGGGCTTGCTCGGGATGTTCCAGCAAGTCACGCAGGGCCTGTAACAACTCGTCCGAATCGCGAACGACGCGTGCGGCCTGGCGAGACAGCAGCGCCTCGGTGATTTCCTTGAAGTTCCAGGTATTCGGACCGAACAGGATTGCCGCACCGTAGCCGGCAGGTTCCAGCATGTTCTGGCCGCCTCGATTGGTCAGGCTTCCACCGACGAATGCGATGTCAGCCAGTCCCCAGCAGGCGCCGAGCTCTCCCAGCGTATCAAGCAGCAGAACTGGCGGACTTGCGTGCGACGTGACATTCGCGACGGATGTTCCTGCACTTCGTCGCACGAGTGGCAGGCCGCGCTGATGAACGAGTTCCGCAACTTCGTCAAACCGTTCCTTGTGTCGCGGCACCAGAATCAGACGCAGATTCGGATAGTCCTTTCGAAGCATGCGCCAAGCATCCAGAGCGTACATTTCTTCTGGCGATTGTGTACTGCCAGCAATCAAGACCTGTTCATCGGGTTTGATCCCAAACACACGTCGCAACTCCATCGTCCGCGGATTGTTTCGGTCGGATTCCACTCGATCAAACTTGATGTTGCCCGTGACTGCCAGGCGCTCTGCTGGCCCACCCAGATCCTGTAAGCGTTGGGAGAACGTTGCGTTCTGGGTCGCGAGGATGTGGAAGCAACTGAGCACTCGGCGCATCAGGGGCTTCACTCGCGAATATCCGCGAAAACTCTTTTCGCCAATTCGCCCGTTGATAAGCGCTAATGGAATCTGTTTGCGGTGGCACTGAAACACGAAGTTTGGCCACAGTTCCAGTTCGACCAGCACGACGAGATCAGGTTTGACGCTCGCGAGGGCTCGAGAGACTCCCCAGGTAAAGTCGAGCGGAAAATAGGAAACTGTATGCTGCGGGTACTTGGTCTGTGCAACGTCGTAGCCGGTATCGGTGGTTGTCGTGACAAATAGCTCGGCATCCGGGAAACGAGCCTGAGTTTCATCCAGGACCTTTTGAAGCTGAAGCACTTCGCCGACGCTCACTGCATGAAACCAGATGCAACGGCGATCAGGATACCGTCGCGAAAGAGACCCCGTCAGCTTTTCTCGCCAGCCGCCCCGGTACTTGCCATGACGGATGCGCCGATAAATCAATATCGGCGACACTGTCAGCAGTAGTGCCGAGTAGACGAAATTCAGAAACCAGCCGACGATCCAGGGCATCCATTCCCCTTTCAGCCTGACTCAAGCGAACGTCATTCGTTCGGCCTGAGTTATGCCCCGTGGCACTTCTTGTATTTTTTTCCGCTGCCACATGGGCAGGGATCGTTGCGACCGACTCGATCACCATAGTTACGGATCGGGTCGATCGGCTGGCTGTTTTCGATCTCTTGATTTCCACCTGATAAGGCCGGGTGGTCATCGGGAATGTCTTCCACAGGCGAGGCATGTTCGGTTGACGTGATTTGCCAGACCGATTCTGTAGTCTCTGGAATCTGGACCTCGATCCGGAAGACGGTTCCGGTGACCTGAGCGGCGATGCGATCCCACATCTGCTCGAATGCGGCCATCCCTTCGCGGCGGTATTCGGTCTTCGGATCCTTCTGGGCATATCCGACCAACCCGATACCGGACCGCAAGTGATCCATGAAGTACAAGTGATCCTTCCACGATGTGTCGAGCGTGTCGAGGATGACCTGACGTTCTGCCGAATAGAGTTCGCGGCGATACTTTCGTTCGTACGCCTGTCGGACAACGTTTGCCAATTCACGGCGATGCGAATTGACGAAATCGTCGGGATTCAGCGACGATCCGAATTCCTGGTTTGACCAGTTGATCAACTCGATCACAGCATCTGAATTCGTGACAGGATCAGGCGTCAACAGGGATGCTTTCCCTGTGTGGCCGTTGACTGACGGGGCGCAGGCCTTGTCGAGTCGAGAATTCAGTTGTTCAAAGCATTTTCCTCGCTGGAAGAACTGCTGACTGAGATCCATCAGCATGCGAGCCAGATCTGCGCGTGACCGCCCTTCAAATGCTTCCGGAGGAATCTCTGTTTCAAAGCGGAACGATGCCCACTGAGCCAGGCCTTCGCGGTTGTATCGTTCACCACCTCGATTATCTTCGGACATATATTGCGACAAGCCGACAGCAACAGGAAGTTCAATTTCCTTGAACTTGTACAGGTTGACAATCTGTTCTTTGATCAGTCTGGCCGCATCTTCAGGGTTCTTCCCCGCGAACTCTGTCGGCGGTATGTCGATGCCGTACTGTTGCCGGACCCAACCGGAAAGTGACTGGCGTCCCCAGTCCTCTTTCAAAAAGATTTCGGCTGGCGAATAGTCAAAGCGTTGAATCGATTCGCAGGCGCGGGTGTACAACGTCTGCTGCAGATCATCAAACTCGATCTTTCGCAATTCCCGTTCGTTCGTGTTCAAACCGAAACGGCGATTGATCCACATCGACATCGCCTGCCAGTTGCGATCACGGTCGTTTTCCACATCGCGTGGCAGGTTCTCTTCGATCTTTTCCTGAATCTGGATGTCTGCCTGACGTTCGGCAGTCGACTTCAGGAAATCAACCAGGTTTTCCGGCTCAATTCCGCGAATGTCACGCAGTTCCAGTTCGAGTTCACACTGATGACGAGCCCATTCAACAATTGTTTCCCAGCGATACGACGGCTTCAGGAACTGTGCCGTCCAGCGTTCCAGTTGCTTATCAATCATCGCCATGATCAGGGTCCGGCAATCGGCCCCTTCAAGAACTCCCTGGCGATAGTTGTAAACTCGCTTCCGCTGCTCATCCATCACTTCGTCGTATTCGAGCAGATTCTTACGCTGTTCGAAGTGTCGCTCTTCCACCTTCTTCTGCGAGCTTTCAATCTGGCGAGTCACCATCTTGCTCTCAATGCGTTCGCCTTCCTGCATCCCGAGTGCGGCGAGCCATTCCTTGACCCATTCCCCGCCGAACTTTCGCATCAGATCGTCTTCCAACGACAGGAAGAATCGACTTGACCCGTTGTCCCCCTGTCGACCGGCACGACCTCGCAACTGCAGGTCGATACGACGTGATTCGTGTCGCTCGGTTCCGACGACATGCAGACCACCAAGTTCTGCGACTTTGCGCCCTTCGTCTGCCATTCCTTCCCGGATGGCGATCGCCTTCGTCAATGCATCCCATTCCGATTTGGGAACATCCAGACGTGATTCGTATTTCAGCTTGAGTTCGTCCCACGCCATGTACTCGGGATTCCCCCCGAGAATAATGTCGGTACCGCGACCTGCCATGTTGGTGGCAATCGTCACACCATTCAGGCGACCGGCCTGAGCAATGATTTCAGCTTCACGCTCGTGATACTTCGCGTTCAGCACGGCATGCTTGATGCCGTTGCGAGTCAGCATGTGGCTGAGTTTTTCTGAATTCTCGATCGATACGGTTCCCAGCAGGACCGGGCGGCCAGTCTCGTGAACTTCTTTGATCTCTTCGACAACGGCGTCCCACTTTTCCCGCTCGGTTCGGTAGATAGCGTCCGGGAAATTGATTCGCTTCAGCGGCCGATTGGTGGGGACTGAGACCACGTCCAGGTTATAGATTTTGACGAATTCAGAAGCTTCGGTCATGGCCGTACCGGTCATCCCCGACAACTTCTTGTACAGCTTGAAGAAGTTCTGCAGAGTGACTGTTGCCAGCGTCTGGGTTTCTTCCTTGATCTTGACCCCTTCTTTGGCTTCGACGGCCTGATGCAGACCATCGCTCCACTGGCGACCTTCCATCATACGACCGGTATGCTCATCGATGATGATGACTTCGCCGTTCCGCACGATGTAATTCACATCGCGCTTGTACAGGTGGTGAGCCCGCAGCGAATTGTCGATCAGATGCGGCCATTCCATGTTGCCAGGGGTATAGAAGCTTTCAACCCCGGCCAGTTCTTCTGCATATCGAATCCCCGCCTCGGTCAGATGGCAGGTGTGTTCCTTTTCCTTCAGTTCGAAGTGGACGTCACGCTGCAGTTGTCGAGCAAGTTTGTCGGCGACCGGGTACTTGGAGACGTCGTCGTGGGCGCGACCCGAGATAATCAGCGGGGTTCGGGCTTCGTCGATCAGGATGTTATCGATTTCGTCGATGATTGCGTAAACGAGGGGGCCCTGAACCTGCTCTTCTTTGTAGCTCTTCATGTTGTCGCGCAGGTAATCGAACCCGAATTCGTTGTTCGTACCGTAGGTGATATCGCAGGCATATCCCTTGCGCTTTTCTTCGTGAGACATATTGGACTGGATGGCACCGATTGTCAGGCCCAGTCCCATGTGCAGCGGCCCCATCCATTCCATGTCGCGCAAGGCCAGGTAATCGTTGACCGTGATGACATGAACAGAACCCGCAATGCCGTTCAGGAATGCTGGCAGTGACGCGACGAGCGTCTTTCCTTCACCGGTCACCATTTCGGCGATCATCCCGTTGTGCAGGATGTAGCCACCGACCATCTGAACATCGTAGTGACGCATCTTCAGATAGCGTTTGCCCGATTCACGGACAGCGGCGAATGCATCAGGAAGCAAGTCATCAAGCGTCTGACCATCGGCCAGTCGCTTTCGCAGACGCGAGGCCGTTTCTTTCAGTTCGCCATCCGAGAGTCGTTCGTAGTCGGGCTCAAGGTCATTGATTCGGGCCAGCGTGGAACCGGGGACAATTGTGGATTTCCCCTGTTTGTCACGGACGAAGCCAATCCCGCGGACGCGTCGTTCGTTGGACGAACCAAACATTCGGGTGATGAATCGCTCTGTACCACCCAGAACTACGTTGAATGCGTCGCCAAACTTATCGAGGATTTCCATAATTCATCCGTTGAAAAGACGCGCAGGACGCGTCGTACTAACTCCTGCACCGCACACTCTTCCGCGCGGGAATCCTGTTCCATCTGCCGATCCGACAGTCTGCAGGACGCTTTCGCAACCCGGAAACTGGCGTGCCACCTCGAGACCCCGATCGGCTTCTCGTTGGCTTGAACGACGTAACTTGCTCCGCTGCAAGTCTATTGGCGTTACGAAACCCGGTCAATGGCGGGGTGAAACTCAGTCCGCACGAATTTGCGACACTTTCGTAGGGCAACCGGTGTGCCAGAGGTGCATAGGAAGAGGTGCTTTACAATTTCGTCGGTAACTCGGTGGACGTGGGAGGCCCGTCCGGGGTTTGCTCTGGGGGCAACGTCGTCTGGCAGATGTCGTTGGGGGTGCCACGGTTTTGGAGTCTTCGACAAGGCCGTGTGATTTGGCTGGCTGAGGTCTACGTGAAGCCTCACGACCTTGTCGAGGACTCCAAAACCTCCAAAACCGTGGCACCCAGATTCTGTGACATGGCCACTGGGATCTGTTGGATGTTGTGTTGTAAGTGTCTATTAGTTAGAGTCTTGTGTGTAATTTGAGATGCTCTCCTGTTCAAGCCGTTTTGCGATTGAGTACCCGGTTGCCGAACGATAGAGCAATCCCTCCCGAAATCCAAAATCCTGCATTTCGGACGACGAATATGCCTTGGCGTAAAGGCTGATGATCTCGCGGTGCAGGCCGAGATTGAACACGAATTTCGCCCGGCGATTCTCTGCCGTGTTTTGTTCTTTCTCCCGTTCCAAATCGACCTGAATCCCTGCTGCCGTCAGCATCCAGAGTGCATCAGCCTCCCAATGGCACTGTTTCAGCCAATCCCGCCGATCCGATCGGAGCAGCCATTTTGGATCCACGAATTCTTCCATCAGTGGGATTTTCGAAAAATCGTGGCTGCCGATAACGTCCAGAATGACTTCCAGATCTTCGTCTGTCAGAAAGCCCGGGTGGTAACGGCGATAATCCCCCAGCAGCTTTCGAGCGATTTCGACACCCAGTTTCATGTGTTCCAGACGTGATGCGATTCCGTCTCGCCGCAGTTTCTCTTTTTCATCCGGTGCCGCCCGCAGGATACTTGCTTCAGAAATCTTTGGCAGAGCACAGTCACCGATGCCAATATCGTGCATCAGCGCGGCCAGAACTCCCCGTTTCAGTTCCAGCGGAGTCAGTTCCACCAGCCCGATCTGGGCCATGAACTGGACCACGTACGGGATATGTTGAATCGGGCTGACTTCGTTGCCCTTGATCAGGTAGGGGATCATGTGAGGCCACAAGTCATCCAGGGCCTGAACGAGTTCAGGGTCGTCGATCAGCAACTGATGAACTGCCGCCCAGGGTTCGGCGGCAAGTTCCATTTGCGTCGAGATCCGCTGACGATCGTGCTCGGTGATTGCAGGGGACTTGCCCAGCATCCGCCGACGATCCTGCAACATTTCAAAGCCGAGTTCCAGATACGTTGTCACATTCTTTTCCAAGGGAGCTTTCGGATCATTGGCTGAAGTAAGCGCCATTGGGCTAGCGCCCAGCGGCTGATGGTCCATTGCTCTTCAAGCCGTACACCCGATCCTGCGCTGGTTCCTGATAGTACTGGTCGCACTTCCGTGTCGCGACTGAAGATGGGTTAGCCGCTGCGGTATGTTGCCTGCAGGATGCCACACTCAGGACATCTGCCGAATCTTAATTAATTAACGGGTTCCAATAGCGAAACCGGACATTCTGCTCAATGAC